>JAJDAX010000064.1 GCA_029261615.1 Nitrospinaceae bacterium | reverse complement strand
GAGGCAGCAGGAATCGAACCCTTGTTGTTACTGGTTCCGGCGACCCTTTCTGTTTCCTGTGCTTTTATGATGCCGGTGGCGACGCCACCCAATGCCATCGTATTCAGTAGCGGCTGGGTGACGATTCCTCAGATGGCGCGGGCGGGTGTGGTGCTCAACGTGGTGGGCGCAGTGCTCATCACCCTGATCACGCTTCTGTTGGTTCCGAGGATCCTGGTTTAGGGCTAGGACTAGAGCTAGGACGCGGTGCACTCGATCCCGATCGGAACGCTTCCTGATGCGGCTGTGCCGGTGTGCGACGGGCCCGCGTCAGGCAGGAAGGACAGTAACAGTTTTCAGCTCCACGGGTCAGATGAACCAGACCATGGATCACGCCACCTTCTTCATCAAAGTTATAAATGAGCTGATCGAGTAACATCGTGTTGGAACGCTGGTATCTTCGGTATATGGAGTACGAAACAAGATGAGCAAGGTCGAGCAGACGTGTGCCATTTGAATCCGCAAATGCTGGAGCGTCTGCAAAATTTTTGACCTGACCGAAGCGTGTATTCTGGTTTCTGTATTCAGTGATGAAAGGGGCGAGTGTCTGTTCGTATTTTGAACGTTCAAAAATGATGAGTCCACGCTGGGTATTTTCCTGAGCGTGCAATCTTTTCAGGAACAGATCAAACCGGTTACAAATCTCTTCGAATGCACGAGCCACAGGATCCGGAGCGAAGTCTTTGTCGACGGCAACACCGAATAAAACAAGATCAGGCTGCGAAGTGATTTCACAAAGGTCGGCAAGAACAGCATGCCTCTGGTCCGTTGGCATTGAATGCCAGGGATCGTATTTATGAGAGTTAATCGCCTGTGCTCTCAAACTGATTTTGTAATCAGGGCCAAACAGGTTTTCTGTCAAATCATCTACCGCCTCGTTAACCCAATATACTTTTCTTTCAAACAGGGCAACGCCGCCCAGAACAAAATAATCGTCGTTATTATCGAGTGGGTTTCCTGACTGATCTACGTAAAGCAAATACATTAGAAGACACCTCTTGAAAATGAACAAAAAAAATAGCCGGGCGAGGCTAATGCCTCAATAGACCACGGAGAACGTAGCCTTACCCAGCCGAAAAACGAGTATAGCACCATCGCAGGGTCCTTGCTATTAATATTCAACGTGTGTTTTTAAAATATCAAGAGGAATTCCAACGTAATTTTGGTCGTCGTGCTGCTGCCGCTTCATCAGGCCGAGAAACTTTTGACATCATGGGTCGGTTTACGAAATCTTCCGGTTCGGAATGAGCTAACCCCGAAATAGTTTTCATGGCGTTGATGAAATGATCGAGAGTTTCTTTTGATTCCGATTCGGTGGGTTCTATCATCAGGGCTCCCTTGACGATCAATGGGAAATAGATGGTGGGTGGATGGTAGCCAAAATCAATCAGTGTTTTTGCGATGTCAGTTGTTTTTACGTTGTTTTTTAATTGTTCACGGTCATTGAATACAACCTCATGCAAACTGGGGCCGGGATAGGGTAAATGAAAATCTTCTTTCAACGAAGCCTTGATGTAGTTTGCATTGAGCACCGCCATTTCACTTATCCGGCGAATTCCGTCCGGGCCGAGTGACCGGATATACGTGTAAGCGCGGACAAGCATCCCGAAGTTCCCAAAAAAGTTTTTTACCTTGCCGATGCTCCGCGGACGGTCGCGATTTATTTTGAATCGTCCATCGGATTTTTCTATGACGGGCGTGGGTAAAAAAGGTTCGAATATTTTTTTTATTCCGACGGGACCTGCACCCGGTCCACCGCCTCCATGTGGAGTTGAGAATGTTTTGTGCAAATTAAAGTGGAGCAGGTCGATATCCATGTCACCGATCCGGGTGACACCCATTAGCGCATTCAGGTTTGCCCCATCGCAGTAAACGAGCCCGCCTCTATTGTGGACAATCTCGGTGATTTTCATGATGTCCTGTTCGAACATGCCTAGAGTATTGGGATTGGTCAGCATGATGGCGGCGGTGTCTTCATCCATCAGACGATCGATTTGAGCAGGATCAATCAGTCCATGTTCATTGGAAGGGATTTGCACGACATGATAACCACAAAGGGCAGAGCTGGCAGGGTTGGTGCCATGAGCCGAGTCCGGCATCAGGATTTTTTTCCGGGGATTGCCCTGCGATGAAAGGTAAGCATGGATCAATAAAATTCCAGTCATCTCCCCTTGTGCCCCGGCTGCAGGTTGCAGCGTGACGTGGTCCATACCGCTGATCTCTTTCAAATACTCCTGCAATTCGAACATGAGTTGGAGGCTGCCTTGCGAACCGGCTTCGGGCGTATGGGGGTGGTGTTCGGAAAAACCGGCCAGGCGTGCCATATCTTCGTTGAGCTTTGGGTTGTACTTCATTGTGCAGGAGCCCAGAGGGTAAAAGTTTGCATCGATACTGAAGTTCCATTGAGACAATCGGGTGAAATGCCGGACGACATCAAGTTCCGATAACTCGGGCATGCCTTCAATTTCTTCCCGGATTTCCCCGGAAGGCAGCAGGGTGTTGATATCTGTTTGAGAGGAGGGCGACTGGCTCAGGGAATAGCCTTTGCGTCCTGGTGACCCAAGATCAAATAGAAGGGATTCATCTATGACAATTCCTTTTGACGCTGAAGGAGTATTTGGAGCTTTAGGCACGGTACGTTTCCTTATCCTTGTTGTTCGTTGGAAGAAGAGGGTTGGTGAGGCATTGCTTCATCAATCAGTAAAATTGGAATGTTCTCTTTTACCGGGTAGACGATCTTGCAGGTTTCACAAATTAAACCGTCTTCTGTTTCCGTCGCTATCAATTCACCTTTACATTTTGGGCAGGCTAGAATTTCAAGCAGTTCCTTGTCAATTGGCATTAGGGTTTCCTTTGTTAGTCAGGATGCTGATGCCCCGGCAGTCATTTGTAACCGTCGACGGACTGCGACCATGACATCCTCAACCTCAACGGCCTGCATGCATTCGGTCTGAGTTGGACAGGTTCGTTTAAAACAAAAACTACAGGGTTGTGGTTTAACCACGACTTCATGGGTTTGCCCGTATGGGCCGTTTCTTGCTGGATCGGTTGGGCCGTAAATCGAAACAGTGGGGACGTTCAATGCCACGCATAGATGAAGCGGTCCGGTGTCCCCACAGATGAACAGCCGAAGTTTCTGGTACAACGCCAGCGCATGTTGCAGGGATGCGGTCTCGGGAGCCAGTGTATAGGGTTCCTTCATGAGTTTGCCGATTCCTTCTGCGCGGTCCCGGTCCTGCGGGCCCCAGGTTAACAAAATTGGGGCATCGAATTCTCGATGGATGTGATCTGCGAGAGCAGCGTAGTGTTCAAGAGGCCAGGCTTTGGTCGGGTAGCCCACGCCGGCATGCAAGGCCACGGGTTTTGTGGATTCGGCAGGCAAAACGGAAGAAAGTCTCTGCTCAATAAACTGTCTGGCTTCCTTGCAGGTTTCGACCTTGAATCGAGGTTCCTCCGGGGCAATTCCCAATGGCCCGAGCAACGCCATATTTTTATCTATGATATGAGGGATGTGGCCCGTCCCCCGGGCTTTTATATTGGTGGCCCAGGCGCTAAGCTTCTCCCGGCAATCTTTTCTTTGGAACCCTAAACGTTTGGAGGCAGCAGAAAAACCCGTGATGAGGGAACTCTTTATCAATCCTTGCAGGTCAATAACAAGGTCGTACTTTGCATTGCGGATAGTCTGGATCAATTGCCAGGCTTCAAGGAAACTTGCCGGAGTCCATTGCCTTCGCCACTTTTGGGTTTGCACTTCGATGATCTCGTCGAGGTCGGGATGATTTTCCAGAAAATCCTTGAACTTGGATTCAACAGCCCAGGCAATGTGTGCCTTGGGATAGTTTTGCCTCAGGGAGCAAAGAACCGGCAAGGCATGGGCGATATCTCCAAGGGAACTTAGCTTGACGATGAGAATTTTTTCGGGGGACTGGTGCATGTCTGGGACGGAAGAGAAGGCCAGAAAAAGGGTGATATTTTCTGGTGGAAAAGATATCCAAAATATCCCATCACTATACCACAGACCGCTCCGCCAAGAATATCTGTTGGATAATGGACTCCGAGGTAAACCCGTGAAATAGAGACCAGTCCGGCAAGTGTGAAGGTCAGGGGGGCAATATTGCGATTCAAAAGTGCGATCAGGGTGGCCAGAGTGAAGCTGTTGCTGGCATGATTGGAGGGAAAAGAAAAGCTGTTGGAGCAGTTGTAAATGGCGTGCGGTAAATCAAATGCCTGGCAGGGCCGAATGCGTCCGAAAGTCTCTTTCAGGATGGCGTGGGAGATGAAATCGTTTAAGCCCACTGCAATCGCAATGGAGAGCAGAATAGGCCAGGCTTTTTTCCCTTTAGTAACGAACAGGCCTGTAATGGACAAAACCGCCGGAACCATCCAGGACCTGGCTTCAGTCATGAAGATCATAAAAGCGTCCAGCATTCGGCTTTGCAAATGCTGATCGATCCAGTAGAATATCGAAACTTCCCAACCTTGAATGATGAAACCCCTCCCTGAATAAGAACGATATACCGTCTTTCTGGATTTTATGGGGACGGTGTTGGGGAGTCAAACGGATTCGTTCACCCCGGCCTTCCCTGATGAGTCGATCAAATTCAAATGCCGCTATATTGTTTGCCCGCAATCCGGTTCCCGGAGAGGTGAAAACACGGTTGCAATCTGAATGGGATGCTGACACCGTTTGCAAGGTTTATGAGGCTTTCCTGGAAGACGCCCGCTTGCAATTGTTGGGGTTGCAAAGCACAGATTGTTTCGTTTCGATTCATTCTTTACAGGGCCGTTCCTATTTTGATTCGTTCAGTGCCTGTGGATTTCGAGTGGTTGAGCAGGAAGGCGCGGACCTTGGTCAGCGAATGCGGCATGCCTTTGCAGAAAGATTTAACGAAGGTTATGAACGTGTAGTCATTATCGGGTCAGATAGCCCGACTATGCCGGTGCATTATCTTGAGCAGGCATTTGAATCAAAAAAGGACCTTGTTCTTGGTCCCAGTACGGATGGCGGCTATTATTTGATCGGCATGTCCGGTAAAGTGACAGAGGTTTTTGAGGGGATAGACTGGGGTACGGATAAAGTATTGTCCTCAACCCAGGAAAAAATAAAAAAGGTGGGGGCTTCGCTGTCGCTTTTGCCGCCCTGGTACGATATCGACACTCCGGCGGATTTGCGTTTCCTGAAAACGCACCTTGATTTAATGCAACAGTCGGGGCTCAAGGGTGGGAGCACAACCCGAAGAGTGATTGAAGAACTTAACCTGTAGATAGAATACGAGATGAAAATACTTAAATTCTCAGATCCGGAATTTCCGGAAATAGTAGAACAACTGGTCAATCGTTGTGATGTGGACTTTGATGAGCAGGACCAGGCAGTGCGTGAAATCATCAATGCTGTCCAGTCGGAAGGGGACGAGGCTCTCTTGCGATACACTAACCGTTTTGACAGCACCTCTTATGTCATCAAAGATATCGAAGTGCAACGTGAAGAAATTGATCAGGCATACGAAGCTGTAAAGCCAGAAGAGCTGGAGGCCTTAAAGCTGGCAGCCAAACGGGTGCGGGATTTCCATGAAAAACAGAAGCAGGAATCATGGGACTATCAGGATGGCGAAACGAGATTGGGCCAGATGGTACGTCCCCTTGCCGTGGCGGGTCTTTATGTGCCGGGAGGCAAGGCGGCTTATCCTTCATCTGTGTTGATGAACGCGATACCGGCGCGGGTGGCAGGGGTGGGTTCTCTTGTCATGTGTTCACCCACACCGGATGGTCAGACGAGCCCTTATTCTCTAGTCGCGGCAGATCTTGCGGGAGTCGATCGGATATTCAAGGTCGGTGGTGCGCAGGCAGTTGCGGCGATGGCTTTTGGAACTAAAACGGTGCCGCAGGTCGACAAGATTGTTGGACCAGGAAATATTTATGTAGCTCTCGCCAAGCGTATGGTGTTTGGACGGGTCGACATCGATATGATCGCGGGGCCTAGTGAAATTCTGGTGCTGGCTGATGAAACCGCCCGAGCGGATTTTGTAGCGGCGGATTTGTTATCCCAGGCAGAGCATGATGAAGAAGCCGTTCCGTTACTGGTCACAACCTCAGAGGAATTGGCTGAGGCGGTTGCCAAAGAATTAGAGATTCAAAAGAAAAAATTGAAAAGGCAGGAAATTGTCGAGCAGTCATTGGCCAATAAATGTCTATTGCTGGTAGCGGAATCTATGGATCAGGCGGTGGAGATCACCAATCGGATCGCACCGGAGCATCTTGAGCTGGCGGTCCGGGACCCGAGAGGGCTTCTTCCAGAAATCCATAATGCCGGGGCTATATTCCTTGGGCATTTCACGCCGGAAGCTTTCGGAGATTATCTGGCGGGACCGAATCATGTTCTCCCCACGAGTGGAACGGCGAGATTTTCGTCGCCTCTGGGGGTTTACGATTTCGTTAAGAAAACAAGTTTGATTGAATGCACCGCAAAATCCATAGCGGACCTTGGGGAAGCTTGCCAGATTCTGGCGAAAATGGAAAACCTGGATGCCCATGCGCGGGCGGTATCGCTCCGGCTGGAAGGCCAAAAAACCTGAAAAGGCGTTTTAAAGCCTTGGTTTGGAAATTTTCTTGACATGCTCAGGGGGGCATGATAAATATCGGCGGATTGGGCATGAAAGCCCAGTGAGAGGGGTAAACCCTTTCGCTTGAAAAGTTTAATGAAATCAGTCGGTTGGCGGATTCGCGGCCTTGTTTTTCAAAGTAAAATTTGGATGACGGGCGGTGATGGTTCTCCCTGCGGGTTGGTTTTTAGTGCGCAAAAATTGCCTTTAATTAAGTGAGTGTTCACGAAATTTTGAATAAAAACTGTTTAAACACTAGGATTTTAAAGATCTTACCTTTAAGGAGGTCAGACAATGTTTAGTACGAAAATTAACAAACTCCGGGCATTGCCTTTCGTCATGTTTCTGGCTTTGACAGCATTTGCGGTCAATGGTCTGATGGCGGATGTTGCTGGTGCCAAGGAGGTCTTTGCGGAACAGGCTTTTGCTGAACAGGCGTTCGCGAAAGAGGTTCTTGCAGAGGAAGGTGCTGAAGGCGAAGGAGAAGGCGAGCCGGCTATCGAATGGAGCCAGGACGTTTTCTATAAGGACTGGGAGGGTAATCCTCTGAAAGGTCCCGTCAGCGGCGCTCCCGCTCCGGATCTAGGTCCGAATGACTACAACAACTACGATTTCGCGCCGAGCCGGATTCTGCTGTGGGTTGCCAATCAGCAGCATCTCTACTTCGGTAGTTTCGTGCTGGCGGTTCCGATCTTCTGTATGTTGATCGAGTTCGTTGGCATTCGAACCAAAGAATCAGACCCCATCATGTCGGAGAAATACGACAGACTGGCTCATGATCTCATGAAGGTCAGTTTGACAGCGTATTCCTGGACCGCC
>JAJDAX010000063.1 GCA_029261615.1 Nitrospinaceae bacterium | reverse complement strand
ATGGAATTTGCTAAATACGATGTTGTGCCGGCGGCGATCGCCGAAGAGTTGATCGCCAAAGCTGCCGGGACGGCACCTCAAAACACGACGGTTTAACTGATATCGACATCTACGATCGAGAAAATGGAGTGAACACGGTATGGCTAAAGAAAAATTTGTAAGAGACAAACCTCATTTAAACATTGGAACAATCGGGCACGTGGATCATGGTAAAACCACTTTGACCGCGGCCATCACCGAAGTGCTGTCTACAAAAGGTTTTGCGGACAGTATTGCGTTCGACCAGATCGACAAGGCGCCGGAAGAAAAAGAGCGTGGTATCACCATCGCTATTGCGCATGTTGAGTATCAGACGGAACAGCGTCACTATGCGCATGTTGACTGTCCTGGTCATGCCGACTACGTGAAAAACATGATCACCGGTGCGGCGCAGATGGACGGTGCAATTCTGGTTATCTCCGCAACGGACGGTCCTATGCCGCAGACTCGTGAGCACATTCTTTTGGCGCGTCAGGTGGGTGTGCCGAAGATCGTTGTGTTCATGAATAAATGCGACATGGTGGATGACGAAGAGTTGCTCGACCTTGTTGAGCTTGAAGTTCGTGAGCTCTTGAGCAAGTACGAATTTCCAGGGGACGATATTCCGGTAGTTCGCGGCAGCGCCTTGAAGGCTCTCGAAAATCCTTCTGATGAAGCGCAAAGCAAGTGCATCTGGGATTTGATGAGTGAAGTTGATAAATACATTCCGGTTCCCGAGCGTCCGGTTGATAAGCCGTTCCTGATGCCGATTGAGGATATTTTCAGTATCTCCGGTCGTGGAACTGTTGCGACGGGTCGTATTGAGACGGGTGTCATCAAGGTTGGTGAAGAGGTTGAGATTGTTGGGTTTCGTGATACCACCACAACGACAGTCACCGGTGTTGAGATGTTCCGCAAGTTGCTGGACGATGGGCAGGCGGGCGACAATGTTGGTTTGCTTCTGCGGGGTACCAAGCGAGAAGATATCGAGCGCGGTCAGTGTTTGGCTAAGAAAGGCTCGATTACTCCGCACAGCAAATTTAAGGCATCGGTTTATATTCTGACGAAGGAAGAGGGTGGTCGTCATACTCCATTTTTCAACGGGTATCGACCGCAGTTTTATTTCCGGACCACTGACGTGACGGGTGTTTGTACCCTGCCGCAAGGAGTGGAAATGGTTATGCCTGGAGATAACGTGACTTTCGACGTTGAGTTGATCACCCCCGTAGCGATGGCGAAAGAGCTTCGGTTTGCAATTCGTGAGGGCGGACGTACCGTCGGCGCCGGCATCGTCAGCGAGATCAACGAGTGATGGCGGAAACGAGTCAGAAAATAAAGATCAAGCTCAAAGCTTACGACCACAAATTGCTGGATTGGTCGGTCGGCGAGATCGTGGAAACCACGAAGCGCACTGGCGCTCGCGTGGTGGGTCCCATCCCGTTGCCAACTGTTCGTAATGTGTGGACGGTTTTGAGATCACCGCATGTTGATAAAAAATCACGGGAACAGTTCGAGATCCGGACGCATAAGCGGATCCTGGAGATCCTCGAGCCCACCCCACAGACCGTAGATGCTCTCATGAAGTTAGACCTTTCTGGTGGCGTCGATATTGAGATTAAGCTGTAGCCTTATGGAAGCATTACTTGGAAAGAAAATGGGGATGACCCAGGTGTTCACCGAAAAGGGAGATTGTGTTCCTGTTACGGTGATTCAGGTGGAAAAATGTGTTCCGGTTTTAAAGCGAACCACGGAAGTGGACGGTTATGAGGCGGTTCTTGTGGCCTATGGTGAGCGTAAAAAGAAGCACACCAATAAGGCGCAGCAGGGTTTTTATGCAAAACACAAAATGGATCCGGCGCAAACCTTGACTGAATTCCGGGATCAGAAAATCGAAGACGACGCGCTTGGAAAACCGCTTAAGGTTGACGTGTTCGCGGAAGGCGACATGGTCAATGTTATTGGGACTTCCAAGGGTAAGGGGTTTCAGGGAGTCATGAAGCGGCACGGGTTTGCCGGGCATCCTGCATCCCGCGGTAACCATGAATCATTTCGCGGTCCGGGGTCCATCGGTATGGCCACATTCCCGGGTCGGGTGCTTAGAGGGCATCCCATGGCGGGCCATATGGGTAGCGTGCGGGTCTTTGTTAAGAATTTGAGAGTTGTCGGTGTCGACACAGGAAACAACACCATCCTGATTCGGGGCGCTGTGCCTGGAATGAATGGCGGGTTGGTGAGGGTGGTCAAGGCGCAAAAACAACCAAAGAATGGTAAGAAGTGATGGCGGAACTAGAAGTTAAAGATAGAGAAAATAATAAAGTCGAGACTGTCGCCGTATCCGATGATGTTTTCGGAGTGACGGTTCGGGAGCATCTGGTGCAGCGGTATGTTGTCATGCAGCTTGCTACCCGGCGCAGTGGAACCGCGAAAACGCAGAACAGTAAATGTGAAGTTCGTGGCGGTGGTAAAAAGCCCTGGCGTCAGAAGGGGACCGGTCGTGCTCGTCAGGGCAGTATCCGATCCGCCAACTGGGTCGGCGGTATGACCGTATTTGGTCCCACTCCTCGTGACTACGGTTTCACTCTGTCTAAAAAATCTAAAAAACTCGCGCTCAAATCCGTTTTAACTGATCGCCTCCAGAATGGTGGTATCACCGTGGTGAAGGATCTTTCGCTCGAAGAGCCAAAGACTAAGCTTGCGATAGCGCTCTTGGGTAAGCTGGAGCTTCCGGCAAAAACCCTGTTCCTTCTGGGTGAAGACAATCATAATCTCCGGCTAGCGGTGAGGAACCTTCCTAAGGTGGACTGTTTGTCGATCGACGGTTTGAATGCGTACGACCTGCTCCGGCACGAACGAATCGTGTTGACGCCTGAGACGGTCAAGAAAATTGAGGAGCGTCTTAACTAATGGATTTGCATCGCGTGTTGGAAAAACCCCTGGTCACGGAAAAAGGCACTTTGATGTCTGAAGGGGGTAACTGGGTTTTGTTTCAGGTTAACCGCGATGCTAATAAGCATCTGGTCAAGCAGGCGGTTGAAAAAATATTCAAGGTCAGCGTGCTTAAGGTTAATACGTTGATGATGAAGCCAAAGCATAAGCGTTTTGGAAAGTTCATGGGGCAGACTCAAAGCTGGAAAAAAGCCATGGTCCTTTTGAAGGACGGTGACACAATTGATTTCTTCGAGGGAGCGTAAGCGAGTATGCCTGTACGCAGAATGAAACCAACATCTGCCGGAGTACGTTTCCGGACGATCTCCACTTTTGAGGAGATCACCAAGAAAACTCCAGAAAAGAGTTTGCTTGTTGCGATCGGTCGTAAAGGTGGTCGTAACCACCACGGTCGCCTTACTGCGCCTCATCGGGGTGGTGGTCATCGAAAACTGTACCGGGTAATTGATTTCCGTCGCAATAAGGACGATGTTCCAGCCCGGGTAGAAGGAATTGAATACGATCCCAATCGCAGTGCCAACATTGCCTTGCTGGTGTATGCCGATGGTGAAAAGCGTTATATCGTGGCCCCACGTGATTTGAAAGCAGGGGCGACGGTTATGTCCGGTGACAAAGCTGAAGTAAAAGTTGGTAATTGCCTGCCGCTTCAGTTGATTCCGGAAGGTACGCTGATCCACAATATCGAATTGCGACCAGGTAAGGGTGGTCAGATTGCGCGCAGTGCCGGGACGGGTGCGCAGCTCATGGCGAAGGAAGGTCGTTACGCCAACATCAAGCTTGGATCGGGCGAAGTGCGGCTGGTTGAGCTCAAGTGTCGGGCAACTGTGGGTACGGTGGGCAATACCGATCACGAAAAAGTTTCCTGGGGTAAGGCGGGTCGTTCCCGATGGTTGGGCCGTCGACCGCGCGTGCGTGCGGTGGCGATGAATCCAGTCGATCATCCAATGGGTGGTGGTGAAGGACGATCTTCAGGTGGGCGACATCCCTGTAGTCCCTGGGGTCAGCCGGCTAAAGGATTTAAGACTCGTAAGAAAAAGAAGCCGTCTGAGAAGTTTATTTTGAGTCGGCGTAAGAGGAAATAAAGGTGTCGTTCCGGGGGCAGAATTTCCCGGAGCAAAAGATAGAGTCTGGTTTCCGTATAGAACAGCGGGTATCAGGTCAAGTGGTCGGGAGTCCGGACCGCTAAATGTTCAGGAGTGATTAAACGATGGCACGTTCGTTAAAAAAAGGGCCGTTTGTAGACGGGCATCTCGAGAAAAAAGTCGAGGAGTTGAATCGTCGCAACGACAAGAAGATCATCAAGACCTGGTCGAGGCGTTCGACCATTCTTCCTGATTTCGTAGGGCATACCCTCGGGGTCCACAACGGGAAAAAGTTCATTCCTGTTTTTATCTCGGAAAACATGGTGGGCCACAAGTTGGGTGAGTTTTCGCCTACCCGGACATTTAAGGCGCACAGCGGCAAAACCAAAAAGGCCGGGCCGGGCAAATGATGGAGAGAGCGTAATGGATGTAAAGGCTTCATTGAGGCAGGTGCACGTCAGTCCGCAAAAAGCAAGGCTGGTTGCAGATTTGGTGCGCGGTCGCAACGTAAACGATGCGATCAATATACTCGCGTTTACTCGCAAGAAATCGGCGGAGATCATTTCCAAGCTCCTGAAATCGGCTATAGCGAACGCAGAAGAAAATCACAAAGTAGTCGACGTGGACGATCTTTTTATCAAGGCGATCACTGTGGACAAGGGAATTACAATGAAGCGGTTTATGCCGCGGGCACGTGGGTCTGCATCGCCGATCAAAAAGCGGCACAGTCATATCACGATTGTCTTGAACGAACGTTAATTTTTCGGAGGCACAATAGTGGGTCAGAAAGTTCATCCTTACGGGTTTCGATTGGGCGTCAATAAGCCCTGGAGATCTAACTGGTACGCCACCAAGGATTATCCTGACCTGTTGTTGGAAGACATCAAGTTAAGGAAGCATCTTAAGAAGGCCCTGTCACATGCCGGGGTTTCGAATGTCGAGATTGAGCGCTCCGCGAACCGGATTCGCATCAACATCCACACTGCACGCCCAGGGATCATCATCGGTAAAAAAGGGTTGGAAGTGGATCGGTTGAAAGAAGAATTGCAGAGGATGATCGGTGGTAAGCAGATCAACCTGAACATTAAGGAAATCAGGCGGGCTGAGCTCGACGCCACTTTGGTTGCGCAGAACATTGCGTTGCAATTGGAGAAACGGATTTCCTTTCGCCGCGCCATGAAAAAATCAGTTGTTTCCTCTTTGAGGTTTGGTGCGAAGGGAATTAAGATTCGTTGTTCGGGCAGGCTTGCCGGCGCAGAAATCGCCAGGAGCGAGTGGTATCGTGAGGGTCGAGTTCCGCTGCACACGTTGCGTGCTGATATCGACTACGGTACGGCCGAAGCGGCGACGACTTACGGGATCATCGGGATCAAGGTTTGGGTTTATAAGGGAGACATCTTCCGCGAGCGTCAGGAAGTTCCAACTAAAAACGTAGATAAAGACGCGTAGAGCGGCGGGCCAGGAGACTTAATTATGTTAATGCCAAAAAAAGTCAAGTACCGGAAGAAGCACAAGGGTCGAATGACCGGTGCCGCCCGGCGTGGAAACAAGGTCAGTTTCGGTGAATACGGTTTGCAGACTCTTG
>JAJDAX010000062.1 GCA_029261615.1 Nitrospinaceae bacterium | reverse complement strand
CACTTGAGAACCCGCTTCCGGAAAATATAATCAACATGGAACCCGAAGTCCAACAACGCGCCCTCGCCTGCGTTGATCGCATGTTCCATTATGCGGGACAGTGATTGCCGACATTTCTTTACCCGGCTCCAAATAAAATATTCCTGACCATTCCCGGTCGCCCATGACTCCTCTGCTAAAAGTAAAAGACCTGACGGTTGTTCGAGACAGTCCGATCCTGAATTCCATTTCATTTGATCTCAAAGCCGGGGATATGCTGCTGGTATTGGGACCTTCCGGTGCAGGGAAATCCACTCTCCTTCAATGCCTGAACCGGCTTCTGCCTCTTGACTCTGGAACCATCAGCCTGCAAGGAACCGACATTAATAAGCTGGATGTGTGCAGCCTCCGTCGCCACATTGGCATGGTCTTTCAGACTCCGACCTTATTTCCTGGCACCGTGGAGGATAATATTGGCATGGGACCTAAACTGGAAGGTAAAACCGTCCTCCAAAGTGATATTGAAAAACTGGCAACCGAGGTGGGTCTGGATCGCCAATTTTTGACACGGGAGTCAGGTTCTTTATCGGTGGGGGAACAACAACGCGTTGCTTTCGCCCAGACCCTGGCCAATCATCCTGAGGTGTTGATGCTTGATGAACCGACTTCCGCATTGGACCCGACTGCAGTACTCACCATTGAAAAGTTGATTCTGAAAATCCATCGTGAATTGAAACGGGCCATAATCATGGTCACACATAATGTTCAGCAGGCTCTACGATTAAACGCCCAAACCCTTGTCTTAGTGGACGGCAAGGTGTTAGCACAGGGTCCTATCGAGGAATTGATTGAGGATCAAACTAACGAAACTCTGGTACGCTTTTTCAAGGGACAGCTAAAGGACAAGGGGAAATCCGATGGCGTTTGAAATCCTTCTTTGGGTGTATGTTCTTGTTGCGTTCACCATTGGTTTGTCATTTTCAAACAAACTGGGTATTGAGCGGGACCTGTTTTACAGTTCTATCCGCGCCACGGTGCAACTGGTAGCGATGGGATTTATTTTGAAATGGGTTTTCGCACTGCAAGAACCGTACTGGTTTTTTCTGATATTACTTTTCATGACCTGTGTTGCAGCAATCATCAGCGGCAACCGGGGGAGCGCCATTCATAACGCCAGGGGCATTGCGTTCATCGGAATTAGCCTGGGCTCGGGAATCACATTCCTGGTTCTTTTCACAACAGGCGTTATCCAAAATGAAGCGCACTATATCATTCCCATCGGCGGCATGATCGTAGGCAATGCGATGAACGCAACTTCACTTGCTATGAATCGATTAATTGGAGAACTGGGGCACCAGCGAAAGCATATCGAATCGCTGCTTGCATTAGGGGGAAATTCCCGACAAGCAGGCGAAGAAGCGGCACGTCAGGCAATGAAGACGGCATTGATCCCTACCATCGACTCCATGAAAACTATTGGGCTGGTCCACCTGCCTGGAATCATGACCGGTTTTTTAATCGCAGGAGGGTCTCCGCTGGAGGCAGTTAAATTCCAGATCGCGATTGTTTACATGATCGCCGGGACGGCGGGAATATCATGTGCCACTGTGGTGCTCATGGGAGTGCGACAATGCTTTGAGGGTAACCTGAGGTTGCGGCTCGCACATCCAACATCTTAGAATTTTTTAGATTGCACAGGTTTTCTTCCAGAAAAAAACTCATTCGTCTGCTGATTTCGCACAGCGAACACCCTGCCAGACTTTGAACGTTTCGGGGGGATCGTTAAAACGGTAGGTCGTGCGCATGTAGTAGGCCTTGTAATACCAGTTCCCGCCGCGCATCACCTTGTGGTCACCTGTATCGGGCCCTTGCGGATTTTTCTCGGGCGAGTGCTCATAATAAATATCCTCGTACCAATCACTCACCCATTCCCATACATTGCCTGCCATGTGATGGACACCGTAGGGCGAAGCCCCTTCCGGCATTGAATTGACTGGTTCCATTGCTTTGAAGCCATGTTTAGCAAACGGACGGCGATAGGTGGCGAGGGTATTATCTGGATGCTTGTTACCCCAGGGGAAAATTCGCTCGTCACTGTTTCGCGCGGCCTTTTCCCATTCGGCCTCCGTCGGCAGGCGCTTGCCTTTCCACTTACAATAAGTATCCGCGCCATACCAGGATATCCTGTTTGCCGGATAAGCTTCCAAACCTTCGCGGGGCCTGTACACTCCGTCTTTCAGTTCAATAGTTACAGCCGGCCCGATCTCGATAAACGCCTGAGCATAATGAATGTTATCGTTTAAAAACCTGGAAAATTTGCCCGCACTAACTTCGTACTTATCAATATAAAACGTATCCAGATACACTTCATGAATCGGTTCCTCGTCTGTATCCCCCCATTCATTGGGATTATCAATTATCGTTCCCATTTTAAAGGTGCCGGCAGGTATCTTCATCATCGGCGTCGAATGTCCTTTCGGCGTTTGCTTGGAAACACACCCAGACAATAAGGAAACCAGCAAAAGTGGGATTAAAATATTTTGGAGACTATTCTTCATAACACTCGCAATAAAAAAGGTTCACATTGAGTTATGAGACCCGTCGCAATAAGGCGGGTTTTTGGTGCGATGACACTGACACAGCAGATAGGTTTTTTCTTTCTCCAGAGAAATAAACTCCGGGCCATCGCCGCCCAGACTGTGGTGAGAGGCATCGCATAACGGCCAATGTCCGCTTTGACCGCAGGTACAAATAGCCAGTTCTTCCTCTCCGGTTATTACCAGCGGTTCATTCTTTGAATTCATGAAACCCTCATTGAATCAGGAAGCGGTCGCTTGCCGCAGTTCCTTTTCCGGTTTGGTGGTGTTGTTCAATGACCTTTCCTGAGGAAGAAATACCTCGAACACCGTACCCTGCCCTTCACGGCTGGTAAGCCCGATATGGCCTCCTAACTGTTCTACTATTTTTTTAACGGTCGCAAGCCCAAGCCCAACACCTTCTTCCCGTGTTGTAAAAAACGGGTCAAAGATCAGGTTGATTTTTTCTTCATCTATTCCACGGCCTTCATCCTGTACACGGAGCACCAGGCCCTTGCGTGCAGTGTTGAACATCGGGTGTTGATAGCCTTTAACTTCTATTAATGAAATCGTGAGGGTACCTTCCTTGTCCATGGCCTGAATGCCATTGATGCAGAGGTTCCAGATCATTTGTTTCAGCTGTTCCTCGTCACTTTCAATCAGGACCCGGTCAGGTGGCAGGTTCAACACCAGTTTGATCGAGGAATGGTATTCATTGCTGTTTTTCATCAGCAGAACGAGGTCTTCCAAAAGGCGCGTCAGGTCAACCACCAGCATGATTTTTTTCTTGGGTAATGAAAAATTTAAAAAGCCACTGACAATTTCATTCAACCGCTCTGTTTCGTTGAGAACAATTTCCATTAATCGTTGGTGGGTTCCATCCAGTTTAAGCCCCTCTTTGAGGAACTGAATGGATCCACTGAGCGAGGCCAGAGGATTGCGGATTTCGTGAGCCAGACCCGCGGAGAAACGTCCTACTGCCGCCAGTTGTTCATTCTGCAAAACCATTTCCTCCATCTTCCTCATTTCAGTCAAGTCTTCAAACACACAGATGTAACCCTGATAGCCGCTTTCCGAACGACTGAGTCCACTGATCTTGGCACTCAGTCGGAGCTGTTCACCATTGCGGTCCCGACATTCACCTTCAATATGATGAGGTAGAGTTTGCTCCTCTGCAGTGCGGAAAAATTCCCGGAGCAAATCAATGTCGAGGACATCATAGCAAAACCGGTTTTGCAGTTCTTCTTCCTTGTTCCCACAGATTTTTTCGAAAGCCGTGTTGGCAGAAGTTATGCGGCCTTGCGAGTCCGTCGTCATCAAACCATTCCCCATTTGCTGAACAACCCGGTGATGGAATGCTTCCAATATTTCCATCTGAATATTTTTGGCCTCAAGTTCTTCATTAATCATGCGAAGTCGATTCGTGAGGATACTACTTAAAAAGGCCACCCCAAAATAGGAGGCTAGATTCATCACCACAGTGTAAAAGAGATAGGCTCCCTGGTAGGAAACTTCTGTCTTGGGAAAAAAATATACCGGTTGGATCAAGTGGAAATATTCCAGATCAACCAATAGTCCATAAATAATACTGGCACCAGCTGCTGCCTTGTAGCAGGCTGACCTTGGAAGGATAACGCTGGTTTCAATAACGACAAAAAGGAACATGAAGGAAAGCGGGCTGTCGATACCACCAGTGGTGAATATGAGCCCGCCCACAACGAGCAAATCCCCTGCCACCTGAATCCAGGCCAGATTACCCAGGCCCATTCCAATGCGGAAAAGGAGGGCATAGCCCAGCGCTAAAAAATAGGCTATACAAAGAACAATGCTTACGGGAATTACTGGGGTGGGGCGAATTGCGTTTTGCTCAAACGTGATGAGCAGGATCACGAACCCGGTGAGGAAAATCATCCGCAACACCATCAGTGTTTTAATGCGGAGAAAAAGCTCGGAGTCCTGTCTTTTTTCAACCGGCGGCATGGTCAAAGGCCGCTCCCCGGGGTAGTACCCGGTTCAAAGTGGGAATGAAATTTGGGACGATTCCAAAAACAACGGATTCGCCCAGGACCGGATGATATTCCGGAATAGTGCACATAGCTTTTCAGACTTCGGTCGAACAATCAATCCGGGGCTCATTGGCACCCGGAAAAATTGTTCGACCAAATTTTGTTTCTTTTAGATCGTCTCCCCCATTTTGAAAATGGGCAAGTACATGGCGACAACGATGAAACCGACGATCACACCCAGGAACACCATCAACATAGGTTCCAGGAGAGCCGTCAATCCCTCAACTGCGGTGTCCACTTCTTCGTCATAAAAGTCTGCAATTTTTATCAGCATGTTGTCGAGCGACCCGGAAGATTCACCCACGTCGATCATCTGAATAACCATCGGAGGGAAAACGCCTTCTCTTCCAAGAGGTGCTGCAATCGTTTCACCTTCCTTGATCGATTCGATTGTATTCAAGATGGCAAATTCCATGATTTTATTTCCAGAGGTCCTGGCGCAGATGTCCATGCCTTCGATGAGCGGCACACCGCTGGAAAGCAAGGTGCCGAGTGTGCGGGTAAATTTGGCTACAGATACTTTACGAATCAGGATGCCGACTACCGGAAATTTCAAAGCAAAACGATCTACCTCTATCTTCCCTTTTTCTGTGGCGTACACCTTTTTGAACAGGAAAATGAAGGCGATGGGACCGCCAATAATGAAATACCATTGGTCTCGAAAAAAATCACTGACTCCCATTACGATAGCGGTCGGCAGGGGCAGTTCCACCCCCGGACCACTGAACATTTCTGCAAACGTCGGGATTACAAACACCATCAAAAATGCTACAACCAGAAAGGCAACAGAAACGATAGCTCCCGGATACACCATCGCCGACTTGACTTTCTTTTTCAGTGCCAGGGCTTTTTCAATGTAGGCCGCCAGGCGTTGTAAAATGATGTCAAGAATACCACCGGCTTCTCCAGCCTCAACCAGGTTGCAATAAAGGGCATCAAATACCTTGGGGTGTTTGCGCATGGAGTCGGATAGATTCCCACCAACCTCGATTCCGTTTTTTACATCCAGAATAATGACAGAGAAAGACTTTTTATCGGACTGCTTTCCGAGAATATCCAGGCATTGGACCAGAGGAAGTCCCGCGTCCACCATTGTGGAAAACTGGCGGGTGAAAATCACGATATCCCGTTCGTCGATTTTTTCTTTTCCTTCGTTACTGAAAAGCTTAGGCGGCTTTTTCTTAATTGATTCAACGTTGATTTTCTTTTGTTTAAGTTTCGCCAGAGCCCCTTCTTCTGTTTCAGCTTCAATTTCGCCCTTGGTGGTTCTGCCCTTGATCGTTGTCTTATAAGTAAAGGTAGTCATGACTCATTTCCCGATTTGAAGAGTGTCTTCCTGGTTTTTCTTCCAGCCACAAACTTCGGGCGGCCAAAGGATAAACTTCTATTAGAGAAACTAAAAATTCCGTTCTCAAAATTGCCGCTTTTATTCTTAATCCGGTGACACATCTAAATTAGAAGCGTCCGGAGTGTTATTCAATCCCTTAACACGATAAAACGTTAAATCACGAATCTATGTCTATCGAAAACGCCGATAGCACCGCACGGGTTTTATCCAGCTCGGTCCCGATCCGGGATAACTGCTCTGTGGTGAACCTCAAACGACTCACCAGTGCCCGCACCACTGCCTGCAAATCCTCTGGAAGATTATCGATGAGTTGGGAAAACTTCTCCTTGTCGATGACTCCAATGGTGACATTGCCCACTGCCATGCAGTTTGCGCTCCGCACCTTGCCTGAAATCAACCCCATTTCCCCGAACACATCACCTTCTTTTAGCTGGGCCACGAGCACATTTTTTTTATCGCTTTTTTTGGTGATGTTGACCTTTCCCTCAAGAATAATAAAAACATTGTTACTCACAATGCCTTCGGAAATAATCACATCACCATCAGAATATCGCTGAACAATAGGAGTTTCACTAAATTTCATAAGTTACCCTTAATGACAATTAAACTTTCCCGTGAGCAATCAGGGCCTCACGAAACACCTTATAAAATTGGTCGTTGTCCGTTATCGATTTTTTCAGGATCACCTTGGCCTTATCAAAATCTTTTTCATTGATGAGCACATTGGCACTGAGGGCAAAAGCTTCCATATTGTTCATGGATTTA
This sequence comes from Nitrospinaceae bacterium, assembly GCA_029261615.1. The sequence continues at coordinate 1,396 of JAJDAX010000062.1, read as the reverse complement.
AACTCTTTCCCCACCAGAACAAAAAAGATGTGCCGCCTCATGGCCATGGGAAGGTTGATCATGTATTTGTAAACTGGACTATCACGAAAGGGGGTCCCCTGGAAACTTTCGTGCAGGATAACCAGGTCGAATTCCGTGAATTTAATTTTGTGAATTGCATGATCCTCAGAGTTGGCAGTCTGAAGTTTGAAATGCATCTCGTTTAGAGTGTTGACCCAAAAATCTCCATTGTCGTTATCCAGAACAAGTGCAACCTTGTCGTCTTCATCGTAAATTTCAAGGACTTCTTCATCTTCGAAATCGTCAGAGGTGGCAAAGCTGAAGGCGTCAATGGTCTCCTCCGGCTCTTCCGATTTCAAATGCTGGTCAACGCGAACCTTCTCCTTACAACTCGGGCAGGTCAGATTAAAAGCTTGTCCAGCCGGGACCTTGTCATCGGGTATGTTGATGTCATTTTGACACGCGCTGCAGTTGATTTTCATATACGATTCCTGATTTTAAGTGGAAGCTCTTAGCCGCGTTTCTTGCGCTTGGCAAAAGGTGATCCAACATCCTTAAACGAGTCGTCCATCCCGAGACCTTCAATATCCGTTGTTTTCTCTCCACGTCCCGATTTAATACTATCGATTCCGCGGCCCACGACCGCCTTACGTGAAGAATAATTCATCGCTGTTTCTTCTGAAATTTTTTCTTCAGCAAATAATTTCAGGATGTGTTGATCAAAAGTCCACATGCCGTAAGCATCACCATCCGTGATAATTTCATAGAATGTCTTGCCTTCTTCCTCACCGTTGATTATGGCATCCTTGACCCGCATGTTGTTGTTCATGATTTCAAGCAGGGCAATGCGTCCTCCCCCTAGTTTTGGCACCAACCGCTGACTGATAATCCAGCGCAGGGTATCTGCCAAACGCAAGCGGATCTGCATTTCTTCATCCTTGGGGAACATTCCGAGAATACGGTTGATGGTCTGACCGGCATCAACCGTGTGCAGAGTACTCATCACCATGTGTCCGGTTTCGGAGGCAGACATACCAATTTCTACTGTTTCCTGATCGCGCATTTCACCCACGAGAATGACCTTGGGTGCCTGACGCAAGGCTGCCCGAAGACCGGTAGAGAACTTATCAAAGTCTTGCCCAAGTTCACGCTGGTTGAACGTGGCCGCGCGATGCGGATGGACAAACTCCACAGGATCTTCAAGTGTGATGATGTGAATCGACTTTTCGTCATTGATCTTACTGAGCAGAGCGGCGAGGGTGGTCGTCTTACCACTGCCGGTGGCTCCTGTTACCAGCACCAGCCCATTCTTTTCATCCGCCGCTTTGGCAAACTGCGGCGGCAGCTTCAATTCTTCAATAGTCGGGATACGGGTTTCCAGTTTCCTGAGAACAAT
>JAJDAX010000061.1 GCA_029261615.1 Nitrospinaceae bacterium | reverse complement strand
GTATTTCCCGCAAGCTCGATGAAAAACTGAGCCCGGCAACGGTGCGGAATGTAATGGCGGATCTTGAAGAACTCGATTTACTGGCTCAGCCGCATACTTCTGCCGGGCGTGTACCAACTGATCGGGGTTACCGTTATTTTGTCAATGAACTGCTGGTCAACCGTGAAAAGGGAACCTTGCAAACTCCGCTTCCAGTTGTCCTGCCCCATGCTTCTCATGACAATAATCTGCAGGACATGCTGGGCTCTGTATGCCACCTTCTTTCGACAGACACCCACCAGACCAGTCTCGTGATGGCTCCGGCTATGGGCAATCTCCATCTTAAAAGAATTGAGTTCATTCGACTGGAAGAAAAACAGGTGCTGGCTGTTCTTGTCTCAAGTCTGGGTCCTGCGCAGAATCGAATGCTCCGGCTTAAAGAAGACCTGTCTCAGGACCGCCTGGTCTCAATTGCCAACTATCTCAACACCGAATACGGCGGTCGGCCACTGGTTGCCATTCGGCGGGAGCTCCAGTTCCGCGTCGAGAAAGACCAGAAACGATATGACAAACTAAAAAAACGCGCATTCGATCTTTGGGCTCAGGTGTTCACTGCCGAGGACCATGCGGAACTGTTAATCGAGGGCATCAATCACCTGCTCGATCAACCAGAATTCCAGGGAGACCTGCATCGCATCAAGGCTCTGCTCAAAACAGTAGAAGAGAAACAGCGGCTAATTGAATTGCTTGACCTGTGCATGCAGCAGGATGGACCGAGTGTCATTATTGGTGAAGAGCATCAGCTGGAAGAAATGCAGGGCTGTAGCCTCATCGCAAAAAGTTATCAGATGGATAATGCCACGGTCGGTACCGTTGCCATTGTTGGTCCCAAGCGGATGAACTACTCAAAAATGATCGAAATTGTAAATACATCGGCCGCCAACGTGTCCGAATTTTTATCCAGAAATCCCGAGTAAGGAAATTTAAGCATTATGAGCAAGGAACAACCATTGGACGATATTGAAGATACAAATGAAACTAATGCACACACCGAAGAAAGTTTTTCAGCCGAGGAAGACGTGGTTGAGATAGTTGAAGAAGTTCTCGACCCACTCGAACAAAAAGAAAAAGAAGTCGTAGAACTAAAAGAAGACATGATGAGGCTTCGGGCAGAGACTGATAACTTTCGAAAACGGTTGAGCAAGGAAAAAGAAGATTCCGTCCGCTATGCCAACGAGAAAGTGTTCAAGGACCTCGTTCCGATATATGACAACCTCAAGCGTGCCCTTGAAGCACCGGACATCAATGTCCAAAGTCTCAAGGAAGGGGTCGACATGATCGGCAAACAGTTTTTATCCTTTCTCGACAAGCACCATGTCAAACCCATCGAAGCCCTCGGCGAAACTTTCGATCCTAACCTGCACGAAGTACTGAGCCAGATCGAATCAGCAGAGCACGAGGAAGATGTCATCATCGACGAATTCGGCAAGGGGTACTACATCCACGACCGAGTCCTGATGCCCTCCAAAGTCGTCACTTCCAAGAAGCCACAACCTGATTCGAACGAAGAAAAAGGCTCTTCTGAAGAGACGGCCACCTGAGCCGTTCCGGACGGCTATGCCCGAACTTCCTGAAGTTGAGACTCTAAAGCGTGCCCTCCTGCCCCTGATTTTAGACAAACAATTCGAGTGCCCTGTTTTCTTCAGACCGGATTTACGATTTCCCATTCCGATCGATATCCTGACAGAACAACTTCCTGGGAAAACCTTAAATTCCATTTCCAGGAAAGCTAAATATCTTCTGCTGGAAATCGAAACCGGGGCCATGCTCTGGCATTTGGGTATGAGCGGGCGAGTCACACAATATTCAACGAACCTGCCTCAGGAATCACACACCCACGCTGTTTTCAGTTTTGCACCTAACCTTCATTTACATTTTATTGACCCCCGCCGGTTCGGTGCCATCCTCTGGATACCCAAAGGCTCTGGTCATAAACTGCTCGACTCACTCGGTCCTGACCCTCTAGACCCGACCACCAACGGGGAGGTTCTTCACAAACGAGCCAAAACCTGCAAAGGACCGGTAAAAAACTTTCTTATGAATGCCAGACGCCTGTCAGGGGTCGGCAACATTTACGCCTGCGAAGCTTTATTTGAAGCTGGGATCAGTCCTCGGCGCGGAGCCCACCAGCTTTCTAGAAAAGACTGGGATCATCTCCTCCTCTGCCTTCGACACATCCTGGAAAAAAGCATCGCAGCCGGAGGCACCACCCTGCGCGACTTTTTTGATGCAAACGGTAAACCGGGTTATTTCGTGCTGGACCTTGCGGTCTACGGAAAGGAAGGCAAACCCTGCAAAGTTTGCGAGTCTGACATTGCCAGAATCGTCCAAACAGGGCGTTCCACCTTTTTTTGCAGAATCTGCCAGAAAAAATAGTTTCGATATTGCGCCCATCTTCCCTAGAATAGGCCCATGCATCCCTCCATCGGCCTGATCACTCTGAACGCAAAATTTATTCACTCGTCGCTAAGCCTGCGAAGTTTGCGTAATGCCGCCCGCAATGCCGGATATGCATCAACATGGATTAGGGAATTCACCATCAACCAGCCGATCTGGAAAGTCGCGGCAGAAATTCAAAATCACAATCCGGATATTCTCGGAATCAGTATTTACATTTGGAACCGGCAGAAAAGCCTGGAACTCATTGAGATTCTTCAAAAACAAAAACCGGATCTAAAAATTGTCGTCGGCGGCCCTGAAGTGTCTTTTGATGAAGAACCACCTCCGGGCTGCACCCTTATTGCGGGAGAAGGCGAAGCCAAGTGGGTCGAGTATCTTGGTTATGCCAGTGAGGGCATTCTTCCTCCGACAAATGTCCTCGAACAATTTAAAACGTTCGGTACGGATTTACCGGATCTCATCGCACCCTATCTTGAAGAAGATTTACCCAATCTTAAAAACCGCTACGCCTATATCGAAACATCACGAGGATGCCCTTACCTTTGCTCATTTTGCCTGTCGGCTCTTGACGAAAAAGTTCGTTACTTTGAAGAAGA
>JAJDAX010000060.1 GCA_029261615.1 Nitrospinaceae bacterium | reverse complement strand
CGCTGACTTGAAAGCAAACCACAATGCTGCATCAAACGGAGGTGTTCTGAAGCCATGTGACTTGGAATCTCGCAAGCTTCTGCCAGTTCCCCAACCGAGTAACGACCCTGGAGTAACATCTGTAACATCCTTAACCGGTGTGGGTGAGCAATGGTCTTGAGACACTCTGCTGCTTGCCCCAAGGCTTCAAGATCAATGAGCCTTGGCTTTTTTTTTGTCTTTACATTAGGCATTCATATTCTCCTTAAACACAATAATATCGGAATATCACGACATGTCAACAACAAACCTCAGTTAATTTCTTCAAAGCGTGGTGTTGGGTTGTATTTATTCCTGAATCTGATCCAGCCTCGAGATTTCCCAGTGGATGGTCCCTCTTACCGATGGCCTACAATACAATTACTATGCAGTTTTATCATCGTGTTTTTGTTGCCGGCCCAGGACAAATCTGGCGATCCTTTTCAAGTCAGTATCTGAAGCTGCAATTTTTTCCAAAACTGCACTAACACGGGCATCGGTGAATTTCTCCAAAGCATACACCGTAATTTCGCGTAGTGCAGTGGATTCCCCTTCCCGCAGAAGGATATCTATTAGAGGTTGAATGACTTTGGAGTCACCAAGATTAGAAAGCACTCCGACAGCTTTTTCCCGGACACAAGGATGGGGATCATCCAATAAAGGACGAATCTCATCTGCTGCCCGAGTCTCCCCTAATTCATTAAGCGCTTCGAGAGAGTATGAACGGACCATCCAAACCGGATCGGACAAAGCTTGCATGAGTAAATCTACGGCACCGGTATCGCCTATCTGCCCCAGAGCTTTGCCTGCTTTGTATCGGGCCTGTTCTAATTTATCATTAATTAAAGCGTGCCCCAGCGCAGGAAGGGCTCGGGAGTCTCCAATCTTGCCCAAGGCAGCTGCCGCTTCATCCCTCCACCCCCATTCATTATCGGCAAGGGCTTTGATCAGCGGCTCCACCGCCCGTTCGTCTTTCAATTGGCCAAGCAATTTCGCCGCGCTGGACCTGTGATCCGCATCAGCATCCAGCAGACATGCGATCAACTCCGGTACGGCACGCCGGTCATACAATTTGGCCAGGGCAAACGCAGCGCCCCTCCGGGCGGAGGGGTTGTCGCTTTCAAAGTCCTTCATTATTTCGCCGTGAAATTTATCGGGTTTTTCATTTCGCGGTATTCGGTAAGACACCTTTCAAGCCCCAAGTTAATTTTAATAGTTATTCTTAAAGAACTAATTAAAATACACACGCCAGCCTGAAACCCAGAAAGCTGGCTCCACGATATGGCAACCGTCCTACTCTACGATAGTTAGCAAAGGTTCCTCCGTGACAGGAATCTCCCTTGATAACGCGTTTGGTACCTTCCTCTGGCCCAGTCGGATCCTTTAATGGCATTGAAGAATAGTAATTTATATCAAACCAGTCCTGAACCCACTCAAGCACATTACCATCGGTATCATTGAGGCCGTATCCATTAGCCGGGTACCCGCCCACCGCTACAGGTTGTTCTTTATTTCCACTGTCTGCTATGTTCGCCTGGTTTGAGTCCGGTTGATTGCCCTGCCCAAAATGGAAATTCTGTGGACCACGCGCCGCCTTTTCCCATTCCGCCTCGGTAGGCAAGCGGTAGGCACGACCCGTTTTAAGTTTAAGCCAATTGGCGTAGGCCGTCGCGTCCATCCAGGAAACATGTACCACGGGAAATCGTTCCATCCCTTCAATATTGGTTCCACGACCACCTGGAGCTTTCCAATAGGCTTCAGCAAGCTGACCTCCGTAATAATGAACCAATGATTGACCTTCCTTTTCAGCATTGGTTTGATATTCCGTTTCTCTAACAAACCTCTCAAATTCAGCATTAGTGACTTGATATTTCGCAATCATAAACTCCGACAATCGCACCCGCTTGAGAGGATGACCTTCATCATCGGGCGAATGTCCCATATTAAATTCGCCTTCGGAAATACAAACCAACTCGGGTTCAATATATTTGGGAAGTGTGTCCATAGAGGGAGCTCCGCTTCAGCATTACTGTGTCCGCATGGTTGAAACATAACCAACCATTTTTTACATTGCTTCAGTTTTTTGATACTTTTATAAAAATTAATAAACCATCAAAATACGTTATTAAAATGGATGATTATATTTTTTGGGCAATCTGTCTTTTTTGGGGCAGCTATTTTATTTATGGGATAGTCGGTTGCGTGCGGACCGGACAAGGAAATATCAATTGGTGGATCTGGCCTCCTGTCTTGCTCATGATCATGCCCTTTGCAATTCTCAAATTGTTATTTAATATTTCAACTGCCAAAACAGGATTGATTTATTTAAATGCGTTTGCTCTAACGGTTAGTTTAATTCTCCATTTTTCCATGCGAAAGAAAACACACTAAAGTCGTTACTTTTATTTATTCTGGAAGTATTACAATCTCCCTCGTCCCATCTTCATGGGTAGCAATAACACTTTTCCCATCTTCAGATAAATTAACACTACGGCATCCGCTATTCTGGTCTCCTCTGTCGTCCGAATATTCGGACCGGTAAAAGGTGACAAAAGGCTTCCTGGCTCCCCTTTTAGTAACC
>JAJDAX010000059.1 GCA_029261615.1 Nitrospinaceae bacterium | reverse complement strand
AAAATCGATATCACCTTGAAAGTCGCGAAAGTGACCGAGGAGGACATCGATAAGGTGATCGAGGTTTACCGTGAGCGCAGCGCCAAATCAGTTCCGATCATTGACCGGGGAGTGGAAACCGGTGATCTGGTCAAAATTGATTTTGAAGGTAGTCGGGATGGTAAGCCCGTACCGGGTAGCGCGGCTGAGGACTATGTGATCCAGATCGGTTCCAAAAACCTGATAGAGGGGTTTGACGAAGAGCTCATGGGTGCGCAGGTGGGTGAAGTCCTCGAATTCAGCCTAAAGCTGCCAGACGAGCATCCAAATACCATGCTGGCCGGTACCAATTTGGATTTCCGGGTAACCCTTAAGGGAATACAGATCAAAGAGCCGCCTGAAATTGATGATGAGTTCGCCAAGAATTCTGACCCGGCGAAAAATTACCAGAATGTCGCCGAAATGCGAGCCGGTATCCGGCAAGGGCTGGAGGAATTTGAGAAAAAGCAGGCTCAGAAAAATTCCCGTGTAGAACTCGCTGCTCAACTGGGAGCCCTTCACCCCATTGACATCCCCGAGCGTCTGGTCAGCGAGCAGATCGGGTTCATGGTAAAGAGGGAACGTGAAAAAGAAGCACCTGCCGAGGCAGGTGGAGCCGGGCAGGAGATCGATAACGATGAGGTGCCCATTACTCCGCAAGATGAGAAGAAGCATCGAGAAGATGCCATCAAATTATTGCAGCAGGAACTGGTTATTGGGAAACTGGCCGAAAACTGGAACCTGGATGTGACCAACCGTGAGTTGGATCAGGAAATACAAGGGTTTCTCAGCTTGATGGGCGGCGGCGACCTGGAAAAGACCAAAAAGGAATGGGCTCAATCCGGTGCTCTCCTTAGACTTCATACCCGGCTTCGACGGGAAAAATCTCTGGATGCCCTCTTTGAGAAAGTTACTGTCAAAGAGGAAATGGTTGACAGGGATACTTTGAAAGCTGATAATGAGAATGTGTGAAACCCTTTATAAAGCTTACATTTAGGCTCCCCCCTGCCCGCCAATTCAGGCGAAATGAGGGGATTTTTTCTTAAGGCTTTTAAGCCACGAATCAACTCCCAGGAGATCGATTGCCTTTATGACTTCACTTCAGCAAATTCACAATCAAATCACAAACCAGCTCGTTCCCATTGTGGTCGAACAGACCAGCCGTGGCGAACGCTCATACGATATCTATTCCCGTCTACTCAAGGACCGGATCATCTTCATCGGCAGCCAGGTGGAAGATCACATGGCCAATCTGATCATTGCCCAGTTGCTGTTTCTGGAATCTGACGAACCGGACCAGGACATCTATTTGTATGTCAACAGCCCGGGCGGCGTGGTGTCCTCCGGTATGGCAATTTATGACACCATGCAATACATCAAACCTGATGTGCAGACCATCTGCCTCGGTCAGGCGGCCAGTATGGGCGCTCTTCTGCTCGCTGCTGGTGCCAAAGGCAAACGATATGCCCTGCCAAATTCACGGATCATGATCCATCAGCCTTCTGGCGGTTTCCAGGGCCAGAGCACGGACATTCAGATTCAGGCAGAGGAAATCAAGAAACTGCGGGATACGCTCGACGAAATTCTGGCCAAACACACCGGCCAGAAAAAAGACAAGGTCCGTAAGGACACCGAGCGGGACCACTTCATGACCGGCCAGGAAGCCAAGGAATACGGCCTGATCGATAGCGTGATCACCAGCCGTGAAGAAGCACCCGGAACCAAGAAAGACAAGGATTAATCCATCCCCCCCAACTCACACTGGAGGATCTAATGGCGAAAAAAACCACTACCACGGGTAACTACCGTTGTTCGTTTTGCGGGAAAAGCCAGGAAGAGGTTAAAAAACTGATCGCCGGCCCTACCGTTTACATCTGCGACGAGTGCATTGAACTGTGCAACGAGATCATGGTCGAAGAATGGGCTCAGGAAAAAAGCCAGGACTTCAAACACCTCCTCAAGCCACATGAAATTTTCAAGCATCTCGACCAGTACATTATCGGTCAGGAGCGCTGCAAAAAAATCCTGTCAGTGGCTGTTCACAACCATTTCAAGCGGGTCGATTCTGCAGTTGAAATGGAAGAAGTCGAACTACAGAAAAGTAATGTCCTTTTGATCGGCCCTACAGGTTCGGGTAAAACTCTGATGGCCCAGACACTGGCGCGCATCATTGATGTGCCCTTCACCATCGTGGATGCCACCACCCTCACAGAAGCGGGGTATGTCGGTGAGGACGTAGAAAATATCATTCTGAAATTGTTGCAGGCAGCGGATTACGATGTTGAAAAAGCCGAGCGGGGAATCATCTACATTGATGAGGTCGACAAAATCAGCCGCAAGTCCGAAAACCCGTCGATCACACGCGATGTTTCGGGCGAAGGCGTTCAACAGGCGCTGCTCAAGATTATCGAAGGCACCATGGCGAGTGTTCCACCACAGGGCGGGCGCAAACACCCGCATCAGGAATTCCTGCAGGTTAACACCACCAATATTTTGTTCATCTGCGGCGGTGCGTTTGTCGGGCTCGACAAAATTATTCGAAACCGCATTGGCAAAAAGACAATGGGCTTCGGTCAGGAACTGGTCTCTTCCAAAAACGAAGACTTGACGGCAATTTTTGAAAAAGTGCAACCGGAAGACCTGCTCAAATACGGTCTGATTCCAGAGTTCGTCGGTCGTCTTTCCGTTATGGCCACGTTGCGTGAACTGGATACCGATGCGCTGGTCGAAGTGTTGACGCAACCGAAAAATGCACTGACAAAGCAATATCGCAAGCTGTTTGAATTTGAAAATGTAAAACTGAAGTTTACCGACGGAGCCGTTCGGGCGGTAGCGGAGAAAGCATTCACCCGCAAGACAGGTGCGCGCGGACTTCGCTCTATCCTCGAAGACATCATGCTCGACATCATGTTTGATCTGCCGTCGCGCGACGATGTTGAAGAAGTGGTCATCTCGGAAGAGGTCATCAATAAACACGAACAACCGCTGGTGGTTTACGCCAACCAGAAACAGGCCAGTTAATTATGTCTGAAGAAGTCAGCCAGAAAGTCAAACTCCCGATGGTTCCACTGCGGGACATCGTGGTGTTCCCATTCATGGTCCTTCCTCTCTTCGTGGGACGGGAAAAATCCGTCAAGGCACTCGAGGAATCCATGGAGGAGAACAAAAATATTTTTCTGGCGACTCAGAGAAACGCCGGGCATAACGACCCGTCACCGACGGATATATACGAAACGGGGACGATCGCTAATATCCTGCAAGTCCTGAAGCTTACGGATGGGACCATGAAAGTCCTGGTCGAAGGGGTGCAGCGGGCACGGATCAATGAATTCACCGATAAAAGTGAATACGTTGAAGTTGAAGTGAACCGGATTGACGAGAACATCAAAGTCACGGCAGATGTTAAGGCGCTCATGCGCAGCATTGATACGACGTTTGAAGAATACGTCAAACTGAATCAGAAGATCCCGCTGGAATCTGTTTCAGCCGTAACTAACATCAAGGAACCACACCAGTTTGCAGACACCATCGCTTCCTACCTGACGTTTTCAACGCAAGACAAGCAGGACCTGCTCGACACTTATAATCCGACGGACCGCCTGAACAAGATTCTCAATTCGCTTAAGTCGGAGATGGAAATCCTCAAGATTGAAAAACGCGTTCATGGTCGGGTACGCAAGCAGATGGAACGGTCGCAACGCGAGTTCTACCTTAACGAGCAGTTAAAAGCGATCCAGAAGGAACTTGGCAAACGCGACGAATTTAAAAGCGACATTGATGAATTGATGGCCAAGGTCAAAAAGGCCAAGATGCCCAAAGATGTCCACGACAAAACAATGAAGGAAATGCGTCGACTGGAGGCTATGCAGCCCATGTCAGCCGAGGCGACCGTAGTGCGCAATTACATCGACTGGCTGGTCGACGTACCCTGGAAAAAACCAAAATCCCTTAAGATCGATCTCCCCGAAGCCCGTAAGATTCTCGATCAGGATCATTACGGTTTGGAAAAAGTTAAGGAAAGGATCATTGAGCATCTGGCAGTGATGAAACTCGTCAAAAAGATGAAGGGTCCGATTCTCTGTCTGGTGGGTCCTCCAGGTGTCGGCAAAACTTCACTCGGCAAATCCATTGCCCGAGCAACGGGTCGACCCTTTGTTCGTGTGTCGCTGGGCGGGGTGCGTGATGAGGCAGAAATCCGTGGACACCGCCGCACCTACATTGGGGCGCTTCCAGGGAAAATCATTCAGGGAATGAAAAAGGCCGAAGCGCTCAATCCAGTTTTCCTTCTGGATGAAGTCGATAAGATGAGCATGGACTTCAGAGGCGATCCGTCTGCGGCTCTTCTGGAGGTGCTCGATCCCGAACAAAACTGTAACTTCAACGACCATTTTCTTGAAATAGATTACGACCTATCTCAGGTACTGTTTGTCTGTACCGCTAATGTGCTGGAACCCATCCCACAGCCTCTAAGAGACCGGATGGAAATCATCCGCCTGCCCGGCTACACCGAGCCTGAAAAATTATCTATTGCTGAAAAGTTTCTTGTCCCAAAAAAAATTGAAGACCACGGACTGACGGAGAAAAATCTCCAACTAAGTTCGAAGACCCTCAAGGATGTTATCCGGAACTACACGCGCGAATCTGGCGTGAGAAATCTTGAACGGGAAATCGGAACCTTGTGCCGCAAGGTGGCCATGGAAGTGGTTGAAAAAGGCAAGAAGACCGTGGTCGACATCAAACCAAAACAGCTGAACAAATTCCTCGGGGTCTCCAAGTTTTCCAGCGATCTGGAAAGGGAAGCGCCTGAAGTTGGTGTGGTAACAGGTCTGGCCTGGACCGAGTTCGGTGGTGAACTGCTTTCAATCGAGGTGGTGTTGACTCCCGGCAAAGGCCAACTGGTTCTCACGGGTACACTCGGGGATGTTATGAAAGAGTCGGCCCAGGCCGCGCTCAGCTATGTTCGTAAAA
>JAJDAX010000058.1 GCA_029261615.1 Nitrospinaceae bacterium | reverse complement strand
ATCGGGTTCAACCGTAAGGGCAAAGAGATCATCCGCGTGACGGTCGAAGAGCCTTTCTACGTAAGACCTGAAGAACATCCGGGCGCAATCTAGGTCAGGATGGATCCATTATTCCGGGGTGGCTCATGCCACCCCGGAAGGGTTGTAATAAGGAGATGACGATGAATGATATAGTAGCCAACAAAGAGCAAGATCCAATCCTGGCTAAGTTTGGTGAAACCGGGTCTCTGGAGGAAGTGAAGGAACAGCGTATTTCGCTTCAACTGGCCCGTGGCCGGGTCTATGACATCTTGTCAAACGCTTTCACCTATCCCTGGAACCGGAAATTCTTCCGTCCGAAATCCCTGTTGGAGCCTATGGATGTGTGTCTCCTGGACGAACAGGAATGGGCCGTTCTGAAGGATGTGGTTGGACGTTTTAATAATTACCTTCCCAAGATGTCATTAAAGGAAGTTCAAAAAGAGTACATCAAGGTTTTTGGTCATGCAGTTTCCCAGGAATGCCCACCCTATGAAATGCAGTATGGTACCGAGGGGGGAATCCAGTCCCAGACCGATGTATTGATTCAGGTTGGAGGTTTCTACGAAACTTTTGGTTTTGAGTTTCCAAAAAGCCGGGGTAAGGAACGCGTCGACCATCTCTCTGTGGAGTTGGCTTTTCTTTCGTATTGTTGTTTCCGTGAAGCATATGGGGTCAGTAATGGGCACGATGAAAAGAAAATTGCCATTGTCCGCCAGAGTGAAAAGAAATTTTTAAGGAATCACATTGCACGCTGGACACCGTTGTTCTGCATCTTCACAGCAAGGAAGGCCGAGCGCGGGTTGTACAAGGACCTTGTCGATGCTCTGGCCATTTTTGTTCGAAATGAATGTGCCCTGCTCGATGTCAAGGCTCTCAAGGTCGAAGAGCCGGAATATCGGTCTTTGTCCTACAGTATGGAGAACGACTTGATTGCTAATGCTCCTGCTGAGTGTGAACCGGTCAAATAATTTCGAGTTTTTCAATGTCCCCCTCCCCAGCCTCCACAGGTTGGCGAGGGGTTTTTTTTTGGGTGGGGGATATTAATTCTTTGAAAAATAAATCGGTGAATATTTGGAGTGAGCGCAGTCAATCTAACCTGTGAGATTAATGAGGTTTCAAAGTATCCGGTCTTTGATTGCATCTTGAGAATCAAAGAATCCAATTTTAAAAATTTTCTAATGGATTTTAAAATCTCTACATATCATTTGGCATCTTAAATTAAGGTGCAGTTTTTGCCTTTAATATCATCGAACCCTGGTTGACCCGGAAACGCACGGACACAGACTTGGTCCCTAGATGAAATCGCATTATTTCGTATTCGATTCCGGATCAGGACTGTGTTGTCCCTGTCTTTTCCAGGTTTCGATGGATGGTGTGTCACCCTGCTGAAAAGCATTTCCGATATTCACGGCTCCCAATATTTTTTTGGAGACTAGATCAATCGAAAACTCAATGTTTGTATTCGACCCCCTGTCCCAGGGGCTGGAACTTCTGGCCCAAAGGGATTTACAACGTGCTGAGTCCCTTTTTCTGCGGGTCATCAATGACCCTTTTGTGCAGGAAGATGAGTTGCAGCAGGCCCGGTCCTATCTCAACGATATTAGATCGTGCCAGGCTGGGACCAAGACTCTGAATTTCGATCAATACGGGCAGCTCTCCAAAAAGACCACCCCCTCTCTGGAGCCTATTTACAGACTGCTGACAGAGCTCTATTTTTCCAAAGCCGAGTCGTTCACAGAAATCACGAATGTAATCAACGAAGCGGTTCCCAAAGTGATAAACCGCCTCAAACAGGTAAAGATCCGCGATATCCTGGCGCGCGATGCCTTGTTTCAGAAAATCGAAAAACAGGGATTGAAAGCGATCAAAGACCATTTGAAGAAAGAGTTTCCAGAAATCAAAGGTCCGGATGTTTTTCGATGGAAAACCATTTTTAGAAAATTTATAGAGCAGATCAATCCCATATTGCTGGAGCGCCATCTGGAATTGCTGGGTTACGTTCTCGATACCGGCGATATTTGTATTCTGGACGACCCAAAGCTGACGGTTCTCACTGCTAAATACAGGTGGATTATCGAAAGCACGCTCCATTCAAAGTGGTATCTGATGAGGAGCTATTTTTTCAAGGCTCGTTCTGAAATTGAACAGCAGTTTTCGAAAAAAGAGGGTACGCGAAAATTCTGGGAAGAGGTGAAGTATAAAAAGATTGCCATTTTTGAAGAGTGCGGGTTTGAGGAAAAGCACATCCAGAAATTTCTCTTCATTGACAAGCTGAATTTCAAAACCCTGGAGGAAATTTACGATTTTGCTCAAGAACTGGGATTGACCCTCATTCCGCGGGATGTGAGTCTTGCGCTCCGGGGAATCAAAAAGGCACGGGACCACATCCGGGAACGCGGCGGGCACTTGATGGGAGCACGTCGTGAATTTCAGGGACAGTTAATTGAACTTGGGTTTTCAACGGAAAATGCCTATCAGGTGGCACGCCACGCCAAACGCGCCAATAATCACCAGATCGCCGATGCCTTTCGCACTTGTCTGCAGGTCGCGCAGGATGAGATTTACTGGTACCGTGTTCCGCGACAATCGCAAAAACTCAAAGCCGATATTGAGGAGCAATGTTGTAAACATCTGAGTACGGTTCGGATTCACTTGTTTGATCGAGGACGGCTGAACAAGTTGCTTTTGCAAATCGGAAAAAACCTGATTCGACGTTATCTGATTCGGCACTATGGCGAATCGGTTGTAGGGTTGCATTGTTTCTTCCGGCTCGCGACGGTTCACCAGTTTTATAAGTTGAAATTTTTCCACTACCACATGACCGAGGTCCCAAGTGTGTCGGAGTTAATCAAAGTCAGCCGCAAAGACTTTGTGCCTCTCGCAAAAGAAGGGTACAACAGCTTCCTGAAGAAAAAACGGCTGGTGATGCCGAAAGACTTGTTTGAAAAGGTGGAAGCCTATAATTCAGTTACTGAATGGGAAGACCCCTACACCACTACAGAAGAGAAGTTTCTTTTAAGGTTCTGGTTTCTGATGGATCACGGGGTTTCTATCACGCAGGGATTGTTGAACAAGGAAGTGTTGGCGCCCGGGGCTGATCTTTGGGGATATTTAAAACGGCAGGGTGAAGAATGTGAAAGCTGATCCTGATATGTTAGCCAGTGGGATTGTCGGATAACTTGTTCAGCCGGTTTTGCATATCACGCAGGGGCATCAAGTCCCCCTTTTTGGAAGCAGCGGCAATTCCCTTTCGGTACACTTCCGCAGCGTCATCTTTCCGGACAAGCTTTTCCAGCGTTTTGCCCAGAGCGAGATAAGCCGCAGAGTAGTCCTTGAAATTTTCGACTACAGTTTCAAGCGGTCCCAATGCCTCGTCGTAAAGGCCCTTTTCAAAAAAGATGGTGCCCAATCCAAAATTGGCCACCTGATCCACCGGGTCGATTTCCAGTACTTGTTTAAACATGCCAACCTGCCGCTCGCGCTCGGCTTCCTGTTCTTTCGACTGGGCCTGGAGTGCTTTTTCTTTTTGTTTTTCCTCGATAATTTTTTCGAACTGGATGGCTGTCGCTTCTCCCTTTTCCGCTTCCGCGTCCTCAATCCGGCCCTGTTGCATGTAATACACAGACAGGTTGGAGTGAGCCATGATTTCGCCGGGGTCGATTTCCACCAGTCGTTTCATCAGGGCAATGGCTTCATCCAATTTGTTTTGTTTTGACAGCAACACGCCCAGGGCTTCGTAACCAAGGGCAAACTTTGGAGCCAGTGCAATCGCTTCCCTAAGGAGAGCAATGGGTCGGTCCAGATCGTCCTCTTTCTTGTAAATTTCCATTGCTTGCCGATGCAATTCTTCTGCCCGTGATAGGTTGGAAACGGGTTGATAGAAGGGGAGGAGCGCGGTCGTTATTTTTTGGGGTTTGCCATCGACGGTAATATCAAGAACCTGGTCTGGACTGCGATAGTCTTTCTGGATGTAAGCGAGCGCGATATTTTTCCCCAGGCTCGGAGAATAGGCACCACTCTTGACCACGCCAAGACGTTTGTTGCCTAGCTTCATTTCTGCATTGTGCTGAATTTCAGTAGCGCCATCTTCAAGCGTTATCCCCATTAAAGCGAAAGAGGGGGCACCGTAGGTTTTAAGACGGGCAATGACTTCCTGCCCTGTATAGCATCCCTTATGATAGCTGACTGCCGTGTGTTCAAGCCCGGTTTCCGGAAGGAGCATTTTTTCGTCCATATCCAGTCCAAATACCGGGAGTCCCGCTTCTATGCGGAGCGTTTCAAGTGCTTCATAGCTGACGGGGCCAAATCCCGTAGATTTTCCTGCTTCTTCAATAGCTTCAAAAATCTGGGAACGGGCAGACTCCTCAAATACCAGCGCGAGGCCGGTTTCACCTGTCAGGTTTTTTTCCAAAGCCCATACCTTGTACCCTTGCACACTTATTTCGCGGATTTCGCTGGTTTTGAAATCGAGGTGGATCTGTCCTGTCACTTCATTTATCAGGCCAAGAGTTTTTGGCCCATGAAGTCCGAGCAGGCATAGCCCGGGAACTTCCCTGGTAAAGGTCAAAGCTTCGCGGAAATGGAATTCTTCAAGGGCCTCGATCACCTGATCGGCCTGGTTTCTTTCCATCAGGAGGAACCCCGCATGGTCTCCTGTTTTGTACAGAGTAAACGTGCCGCGCAAGTTACCTTTGCGGGTGACAATAGCGTTAGCGCAGCCCTCACCCGTTTTGGGTGTAAGGCAATCGTTGGTTGTCTGAGTTTGAAGGAAGGAAAATGCGTCTTCTCCCTCAATAGCTCCAATTTGCCATGTTTCCATCCAAAAATAAGCGCAGGTCTCACGAACGCGCCAATATTCTGTATCCAGTGAAGTGTCTTGAGTCATTTGGGGAAGCTATTGGAGGAAATAAAAACAGCGCATCGGCCGAACCGGATGCGCTGTAGGATATTTAAAAATAAAGCCTGGATTCAGGTGAGCGAGAATGATTCACCGCATCCGCAGGTCGATTTGGCATTGGGATTTACAAACACAAACCCTTTGCCCTGTAGCCCTGCTTGAAAATCGAGTTGCATGCCTTTGAGATAAATCAGACTCTTGGCATCCATGAATATTTTAAAACCATCGGAATCAACGACGGTATCGCCTTTATCCTCAGCAGTGAAGTCCAGATCATAAGATAATCCGGAGCAACCTCCGCCTTTGACTCCAAGACGGAGCCCGATTCCAGGTTTTTCCTCAGCGGCAATCAGTTTCCTGACTTCCTCTGCTGCAAGCGGCGTGATGGAAACAAACTGGGTGGTGGTAGTAGTCATATTTTGAAGTCTCCAGAAAAACTTATTACTTGTTCTTATAGAAGGTCTCAGATTACTCGATAACGACTGTTTCGGGAATGCTTGCCCGTAAAAGGCCTCTAAGTATTAGATTAAGAATTCCACGTAAGGATTTATTCAGGCACATTAAAAATAGACCTTTGCTTTCAAATACCCATAAGCACTGTGGGTCACCTGAGGGTTGAAAAGAAAGCGAGGACTCGAAAAGCTTTGAAAAGTATACTGGAAATATGCCCCGGGCGCAATCCATCAGGTTGTTGTTTAACCTTAGGTTGTGATCTCTAAGATATTAAAAATAAAGGGCAAAAATAGGTTGTTATGGATGCGAACCGAGAGTTGTGTCAAAGACCTTCCTGAAATATAATAAATCCTGACCGGGGTTTTTGAATCCAATAAATACAACCGAATGAATGCGTTTGCGCTAAAAATGAGGAAAGAAATAAACCATGATTAGTATTCCAGATTTAATCCAGCTCATCACCGATAAAATTTCCGATGCTGAGGTCAATGTTATGGACAAGACAGGAATGTCGGACCATTTCATTATCCATGTAACGTCTAAGGCATTTGCCGAAGTGGGCATAATGGATCGCCACCGCATGGTTATGGATTGCCTGAGTGGAGCAATGTCAGACGGGCGTGTCCACGCCGCTGAAATCAAAACCGATGTCCCTGGCTGATACGCCGGTATCCCGATTACTTCCAAAATTTAAACAATATCACCAAGAGTGAGGACCCATCAATGTCAGCTTTTGAAGAAGAAATTAAAGGTGAAATTTCCCAGAATAAAATCCTGATCTACGGAAAAGGAACCAAATCGGCCCCTCAATGCGGGTTCACCGCTGAGACTATCCAGTTTTTTCAGAAATACGGTTACCCTTTTGAATTGATCAATGTGCTGCCCAATATGGAAAAACGTGAGGCGCTCAACAAGATGACCAACTGGCCGACTCTGCCCAAGGTATTCATCGACGGCAAATTCTACGGTGATACCGATATCCTCGACGATATGGAAGCAAAGGGTGAAGTTGAGCCGCTACTCAAGGCAGCGTTTGATGGTGAGGCTGCAGGCTAAGTCTGAAAATATTTCCAACCACTTTTAAGCACCTCTGAAATAACACTTCCAGCCACACAGGCTCTGATCAAAAGGGCCTGTTGTGGCGCTGTGGAGTTTATTTGGAATTTTGAGGTCAGCTAAACTTAATACCTGAGGATAAACATGGGGCAAAAACTGGAAGCGGGGGATCGTGCGCCTAATTTCGACCTTCCCGGAGTGTATGGTTACAAAGCGGGGGCAACGAGTCCCTCTCATGAAGAGGGTGTGCGCTTCAAGCTCAAGGATTACGAAGGCAAGAAGTGGGTGGTCCTCGCATTTTACCATCAGGATTCGAGCCCGGAAGACACACGATTGCTGGTTTCTTTCAATGGATACAACCGCAAATTCACGACCAAGGAAATAGAGTTGTTGGCCATCAGCCAGAATGGGGTGAATTCACACCGTCAGTTTATTGAGGTTTATCAACTGGGGTTCAGTCTGATTGCGGATGAGAAAAAAGTAGTGACTGATCTTTACGGTGTTATCAGGGAAGAAAAAAACGAATTCGGTGAACTTGAAAAAAAGGTCCACCGAACCACCATGGTCATCGATAAGACGGGCATGATCCGCAAAATCTGGCAGGATATTGAAGATTTAAGGGAACATCCCCTCGAAGTCTGGGATTTTATCGCCAAAGAAAAAGGCGTGTAATCAGCCTCCGATATTTTGTTAAAATCCGTTTTCAATCACAACATCACTCAAAGGCAACTGGCCCGGCTTGGGCCAGGAGTCTTTTGTCTTTTTGCCAATGGCGACCATCGCGCCCATCACGTGATCTTCGGGCAGGTTGATGAGTTTTGCCACGGCTTCAATATCGTATCCGATCATGGGGCAGGAGTCGTAGCCCATTGCCTTGGCTGATAGCATGAGGGTCTGCATGGCCATCCCAATTGACCTTTGCGCTTCATCCCGCTGCAACCAGTCGCGTCCCTCATGAAACGGTCCCATCCATCCCACCAATAAATCCGCCACCTCTTTAGGGGCATTGACCCAGTAGCGTTCCGGGTTTTTGGTCCAGGCTTTTGTATCGCCAGTCATGATGATGAGCATTGACGCGTCAGTCATCTGCGCCTGATCGTTGCCATGTTCTTTCCGGATTTTTGCGCGCAATTCCGCATCTCGCACCACGACAAACCGCCAGTGCTGGATATTGAAGCTGGTCGGTGCCTGAATAGCGGCTTCTAACAGTTTAGTTTCCTCATCTTGGGTCAATCGGTGTTCGGGGTCAAAGTGTTTGATTGAGCGGCGCTGGTAGATGGCATCAAAGGTATCCATAAAGTATCTCCGTCAAAAATTTTCTGATTATTGTTTTGATTCAAAGTTGTGGCAGATGGTGTCCCTGATTTGATGTAGCAGGTCGCTTTCTTTTTGCCCTTTGGCTGTTTCAATGTCTATTTCTGGCGACAGAATGATTTTTACTTTCCCGGGGTGTACGGCGGTGCTTCCCTTGGGAATAATTCCGCCCGTGCCGATTAAGGTGACTGGAACAATGGGCACACCGGCACGGTTGGCCAGTAGCGTTCCACCTTTTTTAAACTCACCGATGCTCCCGTCTTTGGATCGGGTTCCCTCAGGAAAAATAACAATGGAAGCCCCTGATTTCAATTTTTCCACTGAGGCCATGAACGCTTTGTAGGCGTTTTTTCGATCATCGCGTTGCACCGAAATATATCCTGATGCGTGCATCGACCAGCCGACGAAGGGTATCTTGAACAGGCTTGCCTTGGCGACCCAGCGAAGTTGAACGGGCAGGAACCCCGCCAGCGCAAAAATATCGAAAAAACTTTGATGGTTGGCTAGAAAGACCTGGGCTCGATCAGCGCGGGCGTGCTCCAACCCCTCCACCTCAACCTGAAC
>JAJDAX010000057.1 GCA_029261615.1 Nitrospinaceae bacterium | reverse complement strand
AACGGTTTGTGCGAGGAAGACCGGTTTTTTATTTATGAGGAGGATGGCGCATACACCTCCGCCATGAAAAAAATCTATGAATCCTTTAATTATTCTGGCCGGTCCCACCGCCACCGGAAAGAGTGAAACTGCCGTTGAACTTGCGGAATCGCTCGAAACGGAAATCATCAGCGCGGACTCGATGCAAGTCTACAAACATTTTGACATCGGGACCGCCAAGCCAACGGATGAATTGCGCTCGCGGGTGCCGCACCATCTCGTCGATTGCCTGGAACCGCACGAAGAATTCACCGCTCACGACTTTAAACATCGAGCCGAAACCATAATGCACGACCTGCATCAGAAAAACCGTATTCCTGTTCTTGCCGGAGGTACAGGCCTCTACCTTAAAGTTCTCATGGAGAATTTCGAATGTGGTGAGGCGGTTGACCCGGACCTGCGAGATCAAATTCGAAAAGAAATCGCGTTGAAGGGGCCGGAGGTCATGCACACCGAACTGCTTCAGATCGACCCTGTTTCCGCTGAAAAAATAAAGCCCTCCGATCCATCCCGCATCGAACGAGCCTTGACCGTTTTCCGGCAAACCGGGGTGCCTTTATCGCAATACCATGAAGAAGACTCCCGCTCCACAGCGAACTACGATGTCCATTTATTTGTCCTGACCATGGACCGGACTCGATTGTACGAGACGGTCAACCGGCGCGTGGAAGAAATGATGGCTCGAGGATGGCTGGAAGAAGTAAGAGGACTATTGGACCGAGGCATCCCGGATACGTGCAAACCGTTCCAGGGAATCGGTTACGTTCAATTGCTTGAGGTACTCAAGAAACAAACGAGCCGTGAAGAAGCAGTGGAAAATATCAAACGCGAGACCAGGCGCTACGCTAAACGGCAAATCACCTGGTTTAAGAAGAGTACTGGAGCGCAATCGATTGATGTCGGTCCGAAGGAAACACCGCAAACATTGAAAAATAAAATCCTGTCGAAGTTACCCCAAACCCTGACCGCATTGGCCAGTCTTGTGCTGATGTTTGCCATTCAGGTAACCACGTCATGGGCGGGAAACATGCAAGATGCAGCGCGCTTCCTTAAATACAACAACCCCAAAGCCGCCTGCAAAGTATTGAAGCCCTTGTTATCCAATGAGACTGACAACAAGCAAAAAGTTCGCGCGGAATTTTTAATGGGCCGTTGTCTTTCCGCACAAAACCAGCATAAGGAGGCCGCTACTTATTTTCAAAAATCACTAACGGCTTTGCCAGAACTTGAAGATTACACGCGTTTGGAAATAGGCAAAACCAATCTCGCCCTGGGTGATGCAAAAAATGCTTTTCAGGAAGCATCCTATCTCCTGCAAAAGTTTCCACATTCCCGGGTCTCACTCAAGGCCGAACAATTACGCGCTAAAGCATTGCATGGGTTGGGCCAGACCGACCAGGCGATCTTTTTTCTGGAAGAGGCGGTGACGCGGTTAACAGGGGAAAATGTGGAATCAGACTTTGCTGAATACATTCCCGACCTCATCATGCAAGCGGGACGGCTGCAGGAAACGGAAAAACTTCCCAGTCGAGCCTATCTGAATTATCGCAAGATTATTGTGGAACACCCCAACCATGAATCCGCCAAAATTGCGGAAAAGGCCATCAAACGGCTTGTCAAAAATCAGGCACTGACACCTCCCTCCCTAACAGAGCGGGAATTGAAAAAACGCATACCACAACTGTTTAAATCAGCGCGATTCAAAGAAGCTTTAAGCGAATTGAATGCCTTCAAGAAAGAGATGGGCAACAATAAACTTCCTGTTGAATGGTATTTCAACATGGCCACAGCTTACAACGGAGTGAGGAAACGCCAACTGGTCGTGACCGTTTTAAAAGATTTCATCAAAACCTACCCCAACCACGACAAGCTTCAACAGGCCCGGTTTAAAATTGGGCGCACCTTATGGAATTTAGGACACAACGGTGAGGCTAAAAAATATTTTAAGAAGGTCATGGACACCACCTCCAAAAATTCCTGGAAAATCACGTCGCGTTTTTATCTGGGCCGAGTACACGAAAACAGCAAACAATTTGAGCCGGCAAAAAAATATTACAACGAACTGCTGGCAATGGGTGGGAGCAGTTCCTACCTTGAAAAAGCCGCCTGGCGTCTCGGGTGGATAGCATTCAGAACAAAAAAATTTGATGAAGGGATCAAACAGTTCAAGAAAAATATTGAGCGCTGGCCAGGAACCACCTGGACCGCAAAAAACCTGTTCTGGTTAGCCAAGTTGAATGAACTGTCTGGGAAAAAACTGGAAGCCGTCGAAACTTTTGCTACCCTGCTGGAACAGTTTCCTTACACTTATTACGGTGTGCGCGCTGAAGAAAAGCTTCACCTTCTATTGAAAGAACTCCCGGTCAACACCCGGCCCCGAATGATTAAAACCGGGTTCACTCCGCCGGAGGAAAGCCCCAAAGGCCTGAACCGTTCACTGACCAAGCAGGAAAAGTTTCATTATGTCCGGGCTGTCACCTTATCGGAAATGGGCCTTTATGACTCGGCCCGTCTGGAGGCCCGCAAAGCCGCCTCCACACTACGCAAAAACTTATCTGGTGTTTTGTGGGCATCCGACCTGTATATCAAAAGCCATGCTTACCCGGAAGCCATGCGAGTCCTTTACATGTACCGTGACTTCATGCAACCAATAGGCGAAAAAGAATTACCTGTCGCATTCTGGAAAAACTTTTTCCCGCTGGCTTATTTTGAGCTGATAAAAAAACCCGCTGCCACGTATTCTGTCGATCCGTTTTTTGTCGATGGCCTGATTCGTCAGGAAAGCCTGTTCGACGATGATATCGTTTCGCCTGCCGGTGCCCGGGGGTTGATGCAGATCATGCCGGAGACAGGGCGCCGCCTGTATTCAGCCGGCAGCGGCGATGGCACCTACGATCCTGAGACCCTATTCGACGCGCGGGTCAATGTGAGCCTCGGCATCAAGTTCCTGAGCCAGCTTACGGAACGGTTTGGCAACAAAGGCATGTACCTGCTCATTTCCTATAATGCCGGGCCGCATGTGCTGGAGAAATGGCTCAAGCGTTTTGCTCACATAGAGGATGAGGATGTGTTCATCGAGTCCATTCCGTATCCTGAGACCCGTGGCTACGTCAGACGGGTTATGCGCAATTATGGAATCTACCGCCGCCTGTATGCAGATGCCACATCCAACCCGGAAGCCAACAGAGTTTTTTAAACTTCAAAAAAATTGAATCCGTTGAGTGGAAATCGAGGTTAGAATAGAAAACGCGTTTTGTTATTCAACAATTGTCTTGGGAGTTGACTCGGGCTCATCGAACTGGATTGAGCAGCATCCAAAATCCAGGCCTAGCGATTCTTCAGTGAGCAGAGAGCGCACTTCAGGCTGAATAAAATTGATGATCCGTGTGCCTTCCCGACGCGAACCGGTGAGGCCACTGGTCCTTAAAATCGACAAGTGGTGGGATACCTGAGGCTGAGGCATGGTCAACAGGTTAACCAGTTCCGACACATTTTTTTCCCCTTGCAACAAATGACGAACCATTTGAAGCCGAGACTCGTCTCCCAATGCTTTCAGGATACGAGCGCATTCACCTGTGTCGGGTTGTTTTGTCATGGGTCTCAGTATAGGAACTCGACACGGACCCGTCAACATGTTGCTCCCCCATATCGGTATATCTGATGAGTGAATCCTTGAACAGTGAAGAATGGGTCGATCGCTACGGCGATATGTTGTACCGGTTTGCGTTGGTCCGTGTTAAGGACCAGGACGTTGCTGAGGAATTGGTGCAAACCGCCCTGATGGCTGCCTTGCAGTCCAGCAAATCCTTTCAAGGTCGCTCCACAGAGAAAAGCTGGCTCTTTGGCATCCTGAAGCACAAAATCCTGGACCATTTCCGCCATGTCAAAAGACAAAGAACTTATGAACTGACATCAGACGACGACTCGGACCCATATGAAGATGGGTATGACGAAACCGGGCACTGGATCCATCCCCCCCGAAAATGGGCCCTGGAACCCGAAAAAGCGGCTGAAAACACAGAATTGGCTCATGCGTTGGCGAAATGCCTTAACGGGCTGAATGAAAAATTCCGCACTATTTTTGTCATGAAGGAGGTGGAAGGACTAGATTCGGAAGAAATTTGTAAGGAATTTGATATACAACCGACGAATTTATGGGTAATACTCCATAGAACTCGCAATCAATTAAAAAAATGTCTCGAAAATCATCATAATCTGGACCAGAAATGAGCTCCTCCTTGCTTGAAAAAATAAATACCCGCATGGTTAAATGGATGAAGCTGTCCTGCGAACAAACTTCTCCGCTCATTTCGGAAAGCCTGGACCACCCCCTCACTTCATGCCAGAAGCTGAGACTGAGAATGCATTTGATCATGTGCGGGGTATGTAAATGCTATTTACAACAACTCCAGACCCTTAGAGGTCTTGCCCGGTGTGTGGGGCAGGAAGATACCCCGGTGCTAAAAAACGAGAAACTCCGGCCCGACTTTAAAGAACAGTTGAAGAAGACTCTTAAATCATGACAGAGTAAAACAATCGAAAGGAAATCAGCATGAACGACAGGTCATCTGCAAACCAGGCGGCAACACAAGAAGGCGTATCCCGTAATGAAGTTCGGGATTTTTATGCAAAAGCGGCTGTTGCCAGCCAGGAGAGCCTGTGCTGTCC
>JAJDAX010000056.1 GCA_029261615.1 Nitrospinaceae bacterium | reverse complement strand
AGCACCCGGTCGATCCTGGTGAACAGGAAGAGCACCGCCGTTCCGACAATAAGCCAGCCGCCGAAGTTGGTCAGCGGAATGTTAAAATATTCTCCCGCCTCCTGATAGGTATAGATTTTCCCCAGAAACCAGCGATCGCCGCGGAAGGCTACCGGGTCGATCACCACATCAAGCAGCATGAAAAACACCGCGCCGGTCAGTACGGTTTTGACTGTATGGCGGATGCTGTCGTTCGAGCCCCAGCGTACATCCCAGCCTCGAATGTTAAGAGGTGAATAGACAAACAGACTCATGGTGTAACTGATGTAGGTCAGGAAGGTATAGGAGAGAGAGTCCATGAAGGGTACGTTGGATACCCAGAGTTCCTGATCGCGCGTGGTCTCGATATAAGAATAGAAGCCGTAGGGAAAACCGTTGCGGGTCGATGAGTACTCGGAGAGAAAGGCGACGGTGTAAGCCAGCACGGTGAATATTAAGGTGCGTCGCCATCCCATGTGCCAGACAGCCAGCGTCAGGTAGCAGGCTAGAAAGACAAACACGTAGGGTCGGAGCACTATGGTTCCGATAAGTAGAGAAAGAAATTCCATGTTTGAAAGTCAGTTTTTATTGATGAGGTGATCGCGGGTCCAGCGCACAGCATCCTCCAGGGCACGCTCGATTCCGTTCTGAGGGAGCCCCAGTTCGCTCACGGCTTTTGCCGGTGTGAAGTACATATGATGCCGGGCCATTTTCACGCCTCCAAGCGGAATCGCCGGTGGTTTGTGTGTCACCCAGTCGGAGAGGGCTTCACACACCCAACCGGCGGCATAGGCCACAGAATAGGGCATTTTGACTGATGGCGCCTTGAGCCCTGTGATGCCCGCCAGTGTGTCCAAAATTTCCTTGAGCGACATATTGCGATTGCCCAGAATATAACGCTGACCGATCGCTCCTTTGGTTTCTGCCAGAATATGTCCGCGCGCGCAATCGCGTACGTCAATCAGGTTCAGGCCGGTGTCGATATAGGCCGGCATTTTTCCCAGAAGGAAATCCAGAACGATCTGGCCTGTCGGAGTCGGCTTGATGTCGTTGGGGCCAACCGGGGCGCTCGGATTCACGATCACCACCGGCAGCCCATCTGATGCAAATTGAAGAGCGACTTGTTCCGCCTGAAACTTGGACCGTTTGTAATCGTTGACCAGCAGGGCATGGTCGAATGGGGTGTTTTCATCTGCAGAGGAGCCATCTGAAAGCAGGCCGATGCAGCCTACCGTGCTGGTGTAGACCACTCTGGGTGTCTCAGCATTTTTGGCGGCTGTCAGGACATTGTGTGTGCCTTCAACATTGATGTCGTACATGGTTTGGCTGTCGCGGCTCCACAAGCTGTAATAGGCGGCGGCGTGGTATAGCGTTTCGCATCCTTCAAGCGCCGATGCCAGCGAGGGCTTGTCACGCAGGTCTCCAAAGGCCAGTTCAACATCGAGTCCTTCGAGGTTACGCCTGTCCGCTTCCTGACGTAACAGGACGCGGACCTTGCGACCATCATTCAATAATTCGCGGGCAATTGCGGAGCCTAAAAATCCGGTGGCACCGGTTACGAGTGTGGTCATGGGTTTGGCACAAGGGGGTTCAAAGTGGCTTTAATATTCCCCTTGTAAAGGGGGAAGCGAAGTAGGGGGATTTAAAACTTGATCTTGCCTGACACTGTTTCTAGAAACCACCACCAGACAAGTTTTCAATTTCAGGAATCCCCCCAGCCCCCTTTTACAAAGGGGGAGCAAACCCGTCAAGCAATTACCGCAAGGTGGGTCCTGACCGGACGGGCAACGGGAAACATTCTGCGAGGTACCTCAAAAATATTCACCGGGCAAAAAAGGTTCAACACGTTAGCTCCACCGCAAGGTGGGTCCTGGCCGGACGGGCAACGGGAAATATTCTGCGATGCACCTCGAAAATGTTCACCAGGCAAAAAAAGGTTCAGCACGTTAGCTCCACCGCTAGGTGGGTTTTAGAAGAACTGCTGGATCTTGGCTGCCGCTTTCATGGTCTTCAATTCTGCGTCCCGGGCTACTTCAAGCTCCTGTTTGAGCAGGTGGTTGAGGATATCCGATTCAACGTCTTTTAAAGGGACGGTTTCCTTTGGCAGCCGGGCTTCCATTTTCATGATGTGATAACCCAAAGGTGTTTTAATCGGGTCGCTGTACTCTCCTGTCTTTAGTCGCGGCAACCAGGCAGACATTTCAGGAAAAACAGTATTAGGGACCACATCGCCTAGAAGACCCCCTTTATCCTTTGAGTTGCTGTCCTCTGAAAACTCTTTTGCCAGTTTCTCGAAAGTACCGCCTTCCTTGAGCTTTTTGTGTACTTGATTGATTTTAGCTTTTGCATCATCAAGGATCATTTGCTGGAGTTTCTCGGCCCGCTTGCGGATGGCCGGGCTGGCATCTTTTCTCGCATGGGGAGGTGATGCCAGAGCGGAAACGAAAATATGCTTGATGGTGTAGCGCTCGGGTTTTTCAAACTGAGCGATGTTGGCGTTATAGTAGTTGCTCACGGCATCTTTTGGGACTTTGACATTTGGCGCTATTTTTTTTCTGAGGAACTCGTCGTCGATGAACTTTTTGGCGATGCTGTTTTTAAGCAAGTTCATGTCGAGCCGTTGCACTGACAAGGCATTCAGGAAGAGTTCTTTGGATGGAAACTGGCTGGCGATGCGTTCTATTTCCTTGTTTACTTTTTCGGGGTCAGCCTTGAGGCCCAGTTCTTTCCGTTTCTGGTACAGGATTTCCTGATCAATCATACGGTCCATGGCATCGTGGGCAAACGCTTCTTCATCTGCCGGGGTCAGTTGCATGCCCTGTTGTTTGACCTGCATCCGGTAAGCGGCAATCTGGTTTTCCAGAAACTGAACAGGCAGGTCCACTCCATTGACTACAGCGACAACTGGAGGAACAGCTTTTCCGTTGATGGTGAGGTCAGAGGGTGAGACGTCTTCTGCGAGTGATAGTGAGGTTGTGAGCAGAATATAAAAGGAAACGACAAGGCAGTATTTTATGAAGGCCATCAAAGTCTCTTGAGTGAGTGAGCATTACCTTTATTATAAAAATTTAAGGGGACACTCACAAGGAAAAGGCGGGGAGTAAAAGGCAAAAAAAAACCCGGGCGGGAAAACCCGCCCGGGTTGGAAATGCGTGTTACTTAGAACTTGACGTCGAACTGTACATAAGCCCAGCTAGCATCGTCATCGTTGGTGGTGTTAGGAGCAACCGCCACCGAGTTATTCCGGTTGTTGACGAAATGGAAAGTATCGTCAGCCCAGAAGTGCGAGTAGCCCACGGAGATCGTGGTGTTTGGGTTGTACTTGTAAACAGCAGTCAAGTCGAGCTCTTCACCGAGGTGGCTGTCGAGATCGCCAACAACGGTGGTATTACCAGCAGCCAGACCACCGACAGCGCCCAGGGCGGTGACAGCGGTAGTAGCGTTGGCGATACCGAGATCATTCAGGTCATCTGAAATGTCGGTTTCCGTCCACATAGCGTGGATGTCAGCCTTCAAGGTCAGGTTAGCCATAGGCTTGATGGACATCTTAGCGGCCAGATCCTGCAGACCGAGATAAGAGGTATCACCACCGTTCGGGTTGAGATACAGATCCATGAAACCGTAGAACTTATGACCGGTGTCATACAGAGTGTCAAAAGTAGAAAAGTCGTTATCAGCTACGTCATCCAGATCGGTACCTGAAAGGTGATCGTACCAGAGAGTGAAAGAAGGCTTCCACATAACGTTGCTGAAAGTCTTGCCGATGCGTGCGCCAAACATGTAAGCGCCACGATCAACACCTGAAGTTCCGCCAGCACCGTAGTTAGCCAGCTGAGTCAGGCCAGTAGCGCTAGCAGTAGTCAGGCGTGCGTTCAGTGGGTTAGCAGCAGTACCAGCAGCAGTAGTCAGAGCTGTTGAGAAAGCAGTTGCCGTACCGAGAGGAGCTCCACCAATTACAGAAGCACCAGCTGCAGCTGAAGTAGCTGCGACACCTTCTGCTTCACCAAACTGGTAGTAACCTTCGAGACGATAGTCAATGCCGTAGAGCTGACCAGCCTGACGTGCACCGATGGTGTACATGTCGTTATCCATGTTCAAGCCAGAACCTGCCAGAGCAGAACCAGGAGTCAATCCACCAGCGGTCAAAGCCAGAGGAGCGTTGAAGGTGTTGTCATCGGTAGCAACAAAGTACAGAGACAGTGCGCCGCCGAGGATGCCTTTCAAGTTTGCATGGATAACGTGATCGTTACGGTCACAGTCATCATCAATGTCAACACCACAACCACCGAGTCCGAAAATCAGACCAGCAGGAGCGGCACCACCAAGACTGGCAGCACCAGCGTTAGCACCAATGGTCGTAGGACCGGCACCAGTTTGCTCAGTACCTTTGATGAACATGTAGGAAATGGAATGCTCTCCATGATGATGATCCAGACGGATTGCATCGTGGGTCTGTGCACCCTGGGTCCAGCCAGTGTTACCAAACAGGCGATGACCATCGAGTACGATTTCCTGTCGACCAAATTTCAGGTCAACCGGAGCGCCGAAGAAATCATTCAGAATGAAATAAGCCTGATGCAGACCAACATCGGTCACACCATCACTTGGGGATGCAGCGTTGCGATCACCCTGCAGAGGAGCGGGGATACCACCGGCACCAACTCCACCACCACCAGCACCGTAGACACCACGTGCCTGCATCTGAATGAATGCGCTGGTCTTGTCGTTAATCTTTGCGTTGACGTTCAACCGAATCCGGGTGCTGATGATGTAGGTAGGATTGGTTGTGTCATTGAAGTCATTCTGTTCGAAGACTTCAAAGCGAGGGCGCAACTGACCACCAAAGGTGATATCAGCTGCAGCCGCATTTGCGACCATGCCACCGACCATAACTACGGACAGGGACAGAGCGGTCAAGAAATTTCTTTTCATGCTTTACCTCCTCCAAATTGAGCTAATAAAGGCAGATGTAGACTCAACAAATTAAAAAAAAATTAAACTTCCACTATTCAAAATTCGAAAAAACATTGATCGAATTCATCATCGAACTTTTAAGCAATGCGTAAGCTTTTGAGAAAGCTGAACTTATGGCCACGTGAGTTGGGCTGGCAAACAGCTTTCAAATAGTAACCTAATTTAAAACGAATTACCAACTATAAGTGAAAATTGTGCTGATTTTTTTCCCCAGACCAAGATCACCCAAACTGGCGACGTGGACCGAGTGAACCCATATTTTCCCTGGGTTTGATGCTGGTGCAACTCCGTGGGTGGCCAGATAGCCACTCTGTTTCCGCGTTTCGAAAACTTTGTGGACCCCCTCCCGGTCAATCCCCAGAACCACCAGACTACTGTTGTTCACCACTGTCATCTTGTCTACGTAACTGCTCCCAAACCTGTGGTTGTGCGGGATGAGCAGAAATCGTTCTTTACCCCTATGGGACGCTGTAAGCCGCCCCCTGTAAGGAACAGCCTGTACGTCACCGTCCGAGTTGTGTATTCCCGGGATCTGTTCCTTAAGGGCAACATCGATGACACGTGGGTCATGACCGTAGTACTCATCAGATTTCACAAGTAGACGGCCTTGTGCTGAGTATACGCGCAAGTGATAATTACTGTCAAGGAAAATGGTTTCCAAGGCCTTGGTAGGCGTGATGTTAGCCAATGTGAGCCCATAGATGGTAATCAAAGGTCTACCAGGTATGTGAGGTAGTTCGATTTCCTTGATTTCCTCGTATTCATCCCCCTTCCAGCCGTACTCATAAATTGCCGGACGAAATGGTCGGTCATGCCCCGGTTCCTGTACCAGAAGGCGGGGCTTGCCCTTCGCAGGCTTGATCACACGGAAATATAGATTCAGGTCATCGTCGATCGGAGTCAACCTTTTTTTCCCTTTTACCATTTCCAGCACAAACGACTGGAGTCTTTGTCCTACATTGCAAGTGACAAATATTTCGTCCCGACCATTGCCGTTAATATCGGCAACGTCCACCGATAGGAACTGGGAGCCCTTCTCGGGGGCCCGATAGAGGGAGACCTGCTTGAACTTCTGGTCGACGAACTTATAAAAACGTACCCGGTCCGGACTTATCAATACATAGTCTGTTTTGCCGTCGCCGTTAACATCACCTGTGTCCATGTCGACGACTTCGAATTGAAATTCCTGTTTGGTGACAAACTCCAAGGGGCCTTCATTATCACCTTCAAAATCAGATTGGACACCTCCGGAGCGCGGTGCTTTTCTCCCAGCCGTACGGCGGGATTGCCGGGTATCGGATTTGGCGGATCGTACCGGAGCGTTGGTCATCAGGCGCGACTGGGTTACTACTTCACCATCGACCGCGGATACCAGCCGATAGTCCATCACTGCCTGCTTTCCGGAGCCAGTCACACTGGGCATCAAAAGGTAATCGACATCCACTTCTGATTGCAGAGCCAGAAGATGCTCGGGGCCCGGGACCCTGTTGAACTTCACTTTGTTCTCCCGAGCCCAGACACGGAGGTCAAACGTCGGTACTTTGAATCGGGGATGGTCGTTAAGCCGTGATTCAATTTCGAGGCCGAGTTCAGCCGAATCGACTTTGCTGTTCTTCGGGGTACGGATCGGTGAGACTAATATGGAAATCTTCCTGAAGAAACTACGTACCGCGTCGCCTTTCTTGACCGGAACGCCCGGGTTGTCCATTCGCGCAATTGAATAATCCTTGCGTACCTCAACCACTTCGGCTTTTCCGAGATCAGTTTCGCGTCGGCCCAGTTTTTTCTTTGTGACAGGGTGAATGATTTCATCGCCCAGCCGCATGATTTTTAAATGATCGCCTGGTTTTAAATCCTGCCCTAGTTTCAGGTCGAGAATGAGTTGCGCACCCTGCACTTCGACAACATAACCTTCAAGGGAAGGGAATTTGGATTCGATCTGGCTGATCATGCGATCGAGGCCAGCGGCATTGTCCTGACCGAAAGCGGAAAAAGGAAGACATATAAGGAAAGAGAAATATACAAAGAACAGGAGCAAATGGTTTCGTTTCACAGGCATCAAGCCTCCAGCATCTGAACGCTGACTGTTTCGCCGCTCTTGATCTCTTCCCGATCCAGCGGGAAGACCAGCAATCCGTTAGCATTCATGGCAGATTTCAACACACCCGAGCCCTGAACCTTGGCAGGCGACACGCTGTATTCGCCGTTGTCCGATACCAGTTGCGCGCTCATAAAGTGTAGCCGTTTGGTTTTCTTGGTGATGGTCTGGGTCAGCCGGGCCTGCACCTGTTTCAGGGTCAGTTGATTGGCCCCCATCATTTTGCGAAGCGCCGGTCGAACAAATTGTTCAAAAGAGACGAATGAGGATACCGGATTGCCCGGCAGGCCAAATACTGGCCTTGGGCCGATGCGACCGAATGCCAGCGGCTTGCCTGGTTTCATGGCGACTTTCCAGAAAGACATTTCGTTGCCGAGCTTATCCAAACTGGCTTTAACCAGGTCGTAATCTCCGACTGACACGCCGCCGGATGAAACGAGGACATCGCATTTGAGCGCCCATTCAAAATGTTTCATTAGATCTTCTTCCGTGTCCTGCGCAATACCGAGGTAGACCGGTTCGGCTCCGGCGGCCTTGATCTGAGCCGCCAACATGTAACCATTGCTGTTGTAAATGCGGGGGCCGGTAGCATCGCCATCCAAGTCAACGATCTCATCACCGGTGGACAGCACAGCGACGATTGGCTTTTGCGCCACGGCGATGCTTGACCTCCCGACCACAGCGAGCATTCCAATGTGGGATGGAAGCAGCTGGGTTCCTTTTTCGATGACGGTTTCACCGACTCTTACATCTTCTCCGGCCAGCCTGATGTTTTCCCCAAGGTCGGCCTTGTCGAGACACAGAATGTCGTCGCCGTCTTTTTCGGTGTCTTCCTGCATAATGACGCAGTCGGCCCCTTTCGGTACGGGAGCCCCAGTCATGATACGGAAGGCTTCCCCTCTTTTAAGGGTGCGGTCGCTTTCGTAACCTGCGGCGATACTGTCGGCCATTTTCAGGCGGACCGGGTTGTCTGGCCCGGCATCTTTCACGTCTTCTGCTATGAGGGCATAGCCGTCCATCGCCGAATTGTCGAGCGGTGGGTTGTTGCGACCGGAGACGACGTCTTCTGCCAGAATGCGGCCCAGCGACTGCTCCAGGGAAACGCGCTCGATGCCTTTAAAACTTATTTTTCCAAGGATGCTGGAAAGCGCATCCTCCACTGTGATCATGCTCACGGATTTTCCTTTTTATATAGATGATGATTGACGGACTTCGGAGGAGGCTCAGGAGTGCGGGAGCCTTCGATATCCAGATTACACTTTTTGCTGTCGTTTTTCCCGCGCCATTTCATATTCCTCTGGAGTGTTTATATTGAGGAAGCTGGCGCGGTTTTCTGCTGGAACTTTTACCAGTTTGAATGGCAGTTCGTTGATGATGCGGGACAGGGATAACTCGCGTCGACTCATGGCTTCGAACAGGGGCACGATGAACTTGGGTTCGTAAATGGCACACATGGTCTCGACGCCTAGCCCACCCTTCTTGGTAAAGCAGGTGCCGTAGCGCAGAGGATCGCGTTGACTGACGATGTATTCAATAGACTTGGCGTCAAGGAACGGCATGTCACAGGCGGCAACCAGCCAGGCCGCTTCGGGGTGGGTTCCCATCAATGTTGCCAGACCTCCAACCGGACCCAGGCCATAATGCTCATCATTGATACGGCTGGCATTGGGAATATCTCCCAGCGGTGAAAGATCCTGCTCGGGCCTTGCAGAGAGAAAAACCTTTTCAGCGATTTGTCCCAGGTGTTCGGCGAGTCGACGAGGTTCTGCGATTCCATCGTAATCGAGAGAAAATTTGGGGCGACCCATGCGCTTGCTTTGCCCGCCGATAAACACCGCGCTGTAAAGAGGGCTGGCGCAGTTGAAAAAGTGTTGCTTGACGAACTGGTAAATCGGCTCGATTTCGTCGCGGTTGAACATGGGAACCGAAAGGTCTTTCATCAATTCGTCATTAACGACACCCTGATGAATGATCGCCCGGATATGCTTGTCGTCTGCGGAAATGGGCAGGTTTCCCTCGGCATCGAGAAAAACTATCTTATTAAAGGGAGATTTTTTATAGCCTTCGATCAGGATGCAGTCGCACTGTTCCAGCGCATGGGTGATCGTGCGCTTTTTGAACGGGTTCTCGGCGATCACCGCGAAATGTTCCGGATCGTTGATGGTGGCTATGCCCGCCCCAGCCTTCTGGCAACGCCAGGTATCTTTGCCTTCTTTGTCCACCTGAAAGCGGTGCGCGTCGTGTTTGTAGTAACCGACGCGGATCCGGTCTTCCTTGAACCGGCGGATCATGTGCTCGACCAGGGTGGTCTTGCCAACCCCGGAAAACCCAGCAAAACAAAGGAATGGCGTTTTGAATCGTTCCCAGTATCTGTCCATAAGCTCGTTATTG
>JAJDAX010000055.1 GCA_029261615.1 Nitrospinaceae bacterium | reverse complement strand
TGTCGGGATCAGGACCCTCTGTAATTTACTAAGATTGTCTCTCAACTCCCTGCTGTATCGCACATTAATGGGATATCGCTCTAACCCCTGGATGGTGGTGGTAATATTCATTCCACCAATGGCTGTTTGGATAATATCCTGAACATCTCCAACGGTCAGTCCATAACGGGCCGCTTCTTCACGGTTTATTTCAAAATCTAAATAATTCCCTCCTACTACACGCTCAGAAAAAACGCTTAAAGTTCCCGGAATATTTTGAACTATACGCTCAACTTCCTGGCCCAGCGATTGAAGGGTTTCTAAGTCATTACCGGCAATTTTAATCCCCACCGGGGTTTTTATTCCGGTGGATAACATATCAATCCGGGTTTTGATCGGCATGGTCCAGGCATTGGTGACACCGGGGATATTCATTGCGGCATCCATTTCCTGGATCAGTTTTTTTTGGGTCATACCGGGTCGCCATTCTGACTCCGATTTTAAAGTAATGGTGGTTTCCATCATGCTTAAGGGAGCAGGATCGGTTGCCGATTCCGCCCGTCCAATTTTTCCAAATACGCGGTCTACTTCAGGAAAGGTTTTGATAATTTTATCTGTTTGCTGGAGCAGCTCTCTTGCCTTGGTGATAGAGATGCCGGGCAATGTTGTGGGCATATATAACAAATCGCCTTCATTGAGTGGGGGCATAAACTCTGACCCCAAACGCTCCAGTGGAATCCAGGTAGCGGCCACAATAGCAATTGAGAGTATTAACATAGGAATTTTAAAATGGAGAGAAACCCATATTAGAGGTTTAAACAACCAGGTAAACAGAATATTTAATGGATTGTAGCGTTCAGGGATGATATATCCCCGAATGAAATAACCCATCAATACGGGCACTAGAGTTACTGCCAGAATTGCCGCAGCAATAAGGGAGTAAGTCCAGGTGAATGCCAAAGGAGAAAACAGCCGGCCCTCCTGAGCTTGCAGTGTAAATACTGGAAGAAAGGCGACGGTCATTATCAATAAACTAAAAAACAGGGCAGGGCCTACTTCAGACGCGGCTTCATAAATGATCTGCCAATGATTCTTTCCTCCTTGATCCCGTGCCAAATGTTTGTGTGCGTTTTCTATCATAACAATGGCTCCGTCGATCAGGGCACCTATGGCAATCGCGATCCCTCCAAGTGACATAATATTGGCGTTCAACCCTTGTTGGTTCATGATAATAAAGGCGATTAATACGCTCAGCGGAATAATAACAATCGCAACTAAAGCCGACCGAATATGAAGAAGAAACAAGACGCAAATTAATGAAACGGCGACACCTTCTTCGATCAGTTTTTCCTTTAAATTATCTACAGCACGTTCTATCAAAGCTGACCTGTCATAAACCGGAACAATTTCAACTCCTTTTGGAAGTCCGGATTTCAATGATTCCAGCTTAAGTTTTACATTCCTAATGACTTCGAGTGCGTTTTCTCCATATCGTTGAATGACAATACCGCCTACAACCTCGCCCTTTCCATTGAGATCTACCAAACCTCGGCGGAGTTCAGGTCCAAACTGGACGCGGGCAACATCCTTTACTAATATTGGAGTTCCATTCTTGTCTACTCCTACAGGAACTTGCTTGAGGTCTTCCAGAGTTTGAATGTAACCCAATCCTCTGACCATAAACTCAGTTTCAGCCATTTCCAGTAAGCGGCCTCCAACATCATTATTACTGCGCTTAATAGCATTGATTATTTTTTTCAATGGCAGGTTATAAGCAATCAATTTATTCGGATCGACTTCAACCTGAAATTGTTTGACGTAACCCCCGATACTGGCAACCTCGGATACACCAGATACTGTTTGTAGTTCATAGCGAAGGTACCAGTCCTGCATAGTGCGAAGTTCCGAGAGGTCATATGTCCCGGTTTCATCCACCAGGGCATATTCATACACCCAGCCCACGCCGGTTGCATCTGGCCCCAAAGACGGATTTACTCCAGGCGGCAAACGTCCTGAAACAAAATTCAATTGCTCCAGAACACGGCTACGCGCCCAATACATATCAGTGCCATCCTCGAAAATTATATAAACAAATGAAAGTCCGAAAAATGAATAGCCTCGAACTACTTTTGCGAATGGAACGGAAAGCATTGCTGTAGTTAGTGGATAGGTGATCTGGTCTTCAACTATTTGAGGAGCCTGGCCAGGAAATTTAGTGAAAATAATTACCTGAACATCGCTCAAGTCCGGTATCGCATCCAGGGGTGTTCGGTTCATCGAGTAAACACCCCAGGCCAAAATAAAGGCTGTGACCAGAATAATCAGAAACCGATTTTTTAATGAGAACCCAATGATTTTTTTTATCATGGTCTTCCTCGTGTTAATTCAGCCTTGGGTGCTAATCGGGTTAAATACTCTTGTGGACTATCTGTGAATTGCCTAAGGCAGGTTTTTGAACAGAAAACCCATTGAATTCTTTCATGTGAAAAAACAAAACGACCACTCTCCTGATTCACCGGCATTCCACATACAGGGTCCAATATTCCTGCTTGCATACCGTGGTCGAGAAATTTAATAAATTCCGAACACAAGCCTGGGTCAAATTGTTTTCCAGACTGTTCCTTGAAAATTTGCCTGATTTCCTTAATGGCCATCGGGGCTTTGTATTTTCTTCCCTGGAGCAAAGTATCGTAACTGTCTGCCAGCGCAATAATGCGTGCACCAAGAGGGATTTGTTCTCCAACTAACTCTCCGGGATAGCCTTGCCCATCAAATCGTTCATGATGATGAAGGATAATATTTCGAATAGCCTCAAACCCATGGAGGGTGGAAAGAGCCTCTGAGCCTCTTTTGGGGTGATTCCTGATTACGCTGAATTCATCTACATTTAAGCAATCCGGCTTATTTAAAATGGCATCGGGGATGCCAATTTTTCCGATATCATGTAGCTCCGCTGCCAGCCCATTTTGCTCACAAATGGTTGGGGAAAGTTTTAAAAATTGAGAAAATCTGATTGTCAAATCCCTTACATTCCGGGAATGCCCCTCAGTATATTTATCTTTTAAATCAATCAATGAAGCCAAAACTAATTTAATTCCCATTAGCTGCTCAATCTTTTCCTGTTTCTCACGAAGAGACCTGTTAAATTCATTTGTCAGGGAAGCCAGCAAAAGAAAAAAAACAAATACTGTGGCTATAAGGATTGGGCGATGAAGCTGATTAAGCGTATCATCAGAAGACAAAGCTATTCCCAATACAACCAATAGCGCTGAAATGGCAAGTAATGCTTTCAAAGCAAAGTTTGACGATAGAATTTTAGTTTTTCCCTGCATGGAACCTATTCCATCATGTGGTTTTTATGTGACGATGCCCCTGATCCTTTTGGGGAACGGGGAGCTTCTTTTAAAATGATGCTTTTACTACCCTTGGCTTGTAGTGGTTTTACTTCCCCTCCTAATTTTCCCAAAGCTTCCTGGAGCCGACTTTCTGAATCGATTAAAAAAGTCGAGGAGGTTACGATCCGTTCGCCAGCTTTTATTCCTTCCAATATCCGCACGAATCCCTGGGACGTTACACCTAAAGAAACTTCCTTAGATTCAAATCCGCCATGCTTTCTTTGAACAATGACAATGGTTTTTTCTCCAGAATAAATGACCGCTTCTTCCGGGATGGCGATGCCTTCATCTGTGATTTCCTCTTTTAATATCACATTGGCGTACATTTCCGGCTTGAGCGCCCAATTGAGATTGGGAAATTCGATTCTTACCTTTAAGGTTCTCGAATCTGGATCAAGAGACGGGTCGATGAAAGTAACTTTTCCTTTGTAAATTTTTCCAGGGAAATAGGCCAGGGTCATTTCAGCTTCCTGTCCTAATTTGACCCAAGGAATCTCATATTCATAAATATCTGCGAGCACCCAGATATTGGACAAATCTGCAATGGCATAAAGAGGTTTTCCTGGTTCAACACGCATTCCGTGCTGGGCATTTTTATGAATCACGATCCCCTTCATGGGGGAATGTATATGCATGGTTTTATTTATTTTTCTGGTTTGGATCAATTCCTCTATCTGGTGTTGCGGGACATCAAATAACTCCAACCTTTTTTTAGTTGAATCGAGCAAGCTCAAAGCGCCCTGTCTTATTTCCTGAAACGGACTCTCAGCCAGTTCCTCATTGTATTTCAGGGCGAGGATCATTTCTGCCTGTGTGGACAACAGTTCAGGACTGTAGATTTCCATTAGAACGTCTCCTTGATTTACCTCCTGCCCCGTATAGTCAACAAACAGTTTTTCAATCCAGCCGCCATATTTTGTGTGGATGTGATGAATTAACCGTTCATCATAAGTCAACCGTGCAACCGTTCTGATTTCCCGACGCAATACCATTTTTTGGGCCACCTCGGTTTTCACGCCAATGTTTTGCACCATCATTGGATTGATAGAAATGCCATCCCCACCATCACCTTCATAGACTGGAATCAACTCCATTCCCATCGGGCTTTTCCCAGGACGGTCGGACGTATATCCAGGTGTCATGGGAGCTTTCCAATATTTGATTTTTCTTTTCTCCTCATCAGTATCTGCGCCTGACCCGGTAGCTTGCCCCGATGGGTTCTTTGGTCCGTGAATTTTATCGACCATACCCACAGTCCTTTTGTACACTTCCTCGCCAAGAGGCTTTACTTTTTTCATGCCAACATCGAACCAACCCTTGGTGTTATCGATCCACTGATTAAAGACATCGGGCTGTGTGGCATACCCCATAAAAAATACGACCCCAAGCAAGGCAATTAGAGAAAATCGGCCAAAAACGCGGGCCAAAGGACTTTTACCTTCCTTATTTTTCTCATCTTCCAAAGGAAAAAGAACTTTTTCACTGGAATCGTATTCCTCTTCCTTTTGAACCATGCCCTCGTGATCGTCCGCCTCGCTCTGAGTGTTGTCGGGTAAAATCCCCAAGGGTGTTTCCCCTTCACTGCCTTGATGGTTCTCTTCTGTCTCTCCGGCAGAGATTTCAGGAACGGTCTTTTTCTCTATATTGTTATTGTCTTCCGTCATCGACCTTGTTCCTTCCAGACGGTTTTGATTGATCGCTTCCAAATAAATCCATCCCTACCGTTCTTTCAAGATCGGCCAGGTTTTTTTCATAGGTAGTTAATTCTCTGTGATACTTAAGGTCCCAATTGAAAAGTGTGACCTGATTATCAAGCAGGGTTAAAAAATCAAC
>JAJDAX010000054.1 GCA_029261615.1 Nitrospinaceae bacterium | reverse complement strand
GAATTAAGTGAAGCAATCCAGTCGGGCAACTCCTGTAAAAAATATTCTAAACGAAAACACCTCTGGATCGCCGCGCTCCTTTCAGTCACTCGCGATGACGATTTTTATGTCTTAACCAAAACAACGAACCTCGCCTTGGACCTTTGTTTTGGTTTACGCAAAGCTTTCTATCCGGAGGCTGCGAATTCTGGCACAGAGGGAAGCTTCCGCCATTGATTGAAAAAGTATCGAATATTGCCTCCCTTGACCGGTGTGATTTTGCGGTAACTTTCTGTTCCATCCGGTTCCCGGTCGACGATCACCAGTTTTTTATCGAGCAACCTGGCAGCCTTGCCTACATACAGAAAAGTATAGGGCTGCTCTTCCGCAATCAGCGCATGCAGTTGATGGGTCATCTTCAGCTGCTGGTCGTGATCGTATTCCTGCCGAATCCGAACGATCAATTCATCCGCTTTCTTGTTTTCAAATCCAACAAAGTTTAATTGACGCGGACCTGTTTGACTGGAATGCCATAGCTGATAAAGGTCCGGGTCGGTTCCCATACTCCACCCTAGAATCAAAGCATCGAATTTCATAGAATTGACAAAGTCCTTCAAGAACACCGCCCATTCAAATAACTGGGTGTTGCACTTGATCCCGATCTTGCGCCATTGGTTTTGCACTACTGTCAAAATAGCTTTTCGGCTGGGGTTGCCGCTGTTGGTGATGAGATTAAACTCGAACTCTTTTCCATCTTTCTCCAGCCAGCCCGCCGCGTTCTTTTTCCAGCCGAGATTATTGAGTATGGCAATCGCTCCCTCAGGGTCATAAGGCAACGGCTTGACGGAGGGGTCGTACCAGTCGGTGATTTTGGGATAGGGACCTGTTACACGCTCCCCCTGCTCATAGATGACGTACTTGATGATCTGCTCCACATCAAGGGCCATGCCCAGTGCGCGCCGGACTGCTGCATCCTTGAAGAGTGGTTTTCTGAGGTTGTACCCAATATATGAATAGTTGAAACCTACCGTTGAAAAACTCTGATACCTCGGGTCGCTTGAAAGACGCTTTACCTGATAAGGCTCGACATCGTAGTTGTCCACAGCTCCAGAATAAAATTCCAACTCGCGCGTGAGGGAATCAGGAATCACCCGCATGACAAACTCTTCAAACTCTGGCAGTCCTTCCCAGTAATCCGGATTCCTCTCCAAACGGATCAACTCATCCGACTGCCATTCAACAAAACTGAAAGGGCCCGTCCCCACTGGATTGCGATTAAATTCCGTGTCCTGCAGGGTAAAAGCGGCAATCTTATTTCCGGTCAACCCATTCGCTTTCGCCTCTTCCTCAAGAGCCTCTTTATTTAAAAGATGCTCAGGGAGAATCCCCATGCTCCAGGCATTGATAGCAGGAGAAAACAGCCGCTTGTAGGTGAATTTAATCCGATACTTGCCGAGCGGCTCCGCCGTCTTCACCGGCTCATAGTCTGAACGCCGCGGCGACAGATTTCGGGTGTCCATGATCGACTGATAGGTGAACAGCACATCGCCCGAATCAAAAACATGCCCATCATGAAATCGAACATTTTCTTTCAAATCAAAAATGATAACGGGGTTATGCTCCATCACCTGAAGGAGTTCTTTGTAATTCGATTCTAGTTGCGGTTGCTCCGACGGTTGCAGGGCACGAACATATTCCGGGTAAGGGAATTCTTCAAAATAACTCTGACCCAACAAGCTCTTGATAGGCTTGAAAAAATCCTGGTCGATGCTCTTCAATGTAAAGTTGATGACGAGCGGGGAGCCCAGCTTATAATCCACCGGTTTCATTTTGGGCTGTCCTTTTTCCAGCACCGGTTTTCCTTCCACATCCAATTCAGGAATTTCAATTTGCCCTTTGCTGGAGCTGGCAAATATCACTTCGACTTTTTTTAAATTTTCTCGCCAGCCTTTGTTGGAATTTAAGTTGCGTATCAACCAACGGGCGAGTTGCTTGGGTGTTTTCACCTCAGGATGTTTCCACTCCGGGTTCCAGAGCAAATAGGCTTCTTCATACTGGATCCAGCTTTTGGCCAGACGCGGACGTAAACGCAGTTGGTCATCAAGATCCAGAAGCCCATCGAAAACACGCTCGTTGATATCGCTGCTGGCACTGTCGGCACTTAAGATCGGGTTCAGAATCCTTGCGTCACCACTGGTCGCCTGAACATAGCGGAGGAGCCTTTTAGGATTGCTTGTTGCCTGATCGTTATAAGTGGGCACCCAATAAAACGACTGCAAAAGAACAGCTACCAGCAAAACAGGCACCCACACGAGTATTTTTTTTACCAGCATTGATTCCCCCTAAAGCCCTCTCTCTAATATTTATCCAGTCCCAATAGATAAGGTATATTTAAAACTCAGGTGGATAAAACGCCCCTTTTTCAAAAAGGCCACCTGCTCAGAACCAATACCCTTTGGATAATATCTTGACAAATTCCAAGAAACATTATAATACCTTACTTTGAAACGGCTTAGAGGATTCGAAATATAAGGATTTGAGTTTCTTTGTGCGTTGGATTAAGATACACTTCTTTTGGTCGGGTCCTATGGGCACCGGAGCACTG
This sequence comes from Nitrospinaceae bacterium, assembly GCA_029261615.1. The sequence continues at coordinate 237 of JAJDAX010000054.1, read as the reverse complement.
GCAGGGTATGATTGCCGGAGCAAATAAAACCGCTTTCATTTTTCTAATTTAGAGTTATACATACAAGTTCAATTCATTTTTGGAAGGAAAATGCACTATGGCCACAATCATCACTGACGAATGTATTAACTGCGGTGTCTGTGAACCCGAATGTCCCAATACGGCAATTGACGATGGGACCAAAGGCGGAATCGATTTTTACTACATTGATCCGGATCTCTGTACAGAGTGTGTAGG
>JAJDAX010000053.1 GCA_029261615.1 Nitrospinaceae bacterium | reverse complement strand
CCATTTGAAACCTGGATACTACCCAAATACCATCTGGCACGTTTTGAAAATGACACACCCGACCACTACGCGCAGGCTGCAACCCTGTTAAAGGAAGTACTTCTAAGAATTCGCGTGGCTTTAAAGATTCCACCCTACAATCTGGTATTTCACACGTCCCCAATAAACGGGGATTACGATTCGATCTACCACTGGCACATTGAGGTGATGCCGAAGCTGACCAAGATGGCCGGCTTCGAACAGGGCACCGGGTTTTACATCAATCCCACACCTCCGGAAACGGCTGCGGAAATTTTAAGATCGGTTCGGATACAACCCTGATATGGGGTCCCCTCTCAACATATTAATCGCTTCCTCTGAGGTTCACCCCTTTGCCAAAACGGGTGGACTGGCCGATGTATGTGGCTCCCTTCCCAAAGCGCTGAGTCGGCTCGGCCACAATGTCCGTGTGATTCTTCCGCTTTATGGCTGCGTCAACCTGTCGCAATACGACCTCAAACAACTTCCTGAAACCCTATCCGTCCCAGTAGGCCCCGTAAAAAAAGAAGGGACTTTATTCGAAGGAGAGTTGACCTCCAGTGTTCCCGTAATTTTTGTAGGGAGGGAAGAATATTTTGACCGCAAGCACTTGTATGGGCCTCCAGGGGACGCCTACCCCGATAACGCCGAACGCTTTATTTTTTTCAGCCGTGCTCTGATAGAAGCCTGTAAGGCAACACAATTCAAACCCGATATTATTCACTGCAACGATTGGCAAACCGGTCTAGTCCCGGTTTACCTCAAAACGCTTTATGCTTACGATTCCTTTTTTAGAAAAACGCGGACAGTGTTTTCCCTTCACAATCTCGGTTACCAGGGAGAATTCGACCGCAACAACCTGCCCATTGCAAATCTGCCTTTCTCCCTGTTTAATCCGGCAGATGTTGAATCTTTTGGCGATTTTAATTTTTTAAAAAGTGGACTGGTGTATTCGGACTTGCTCACGACGGTAAGCAAAACTTACAGCCAGGAAATTCTGCTGCCAGAGAATGCTTTTCGAATGGACGGCGTACTGAATTCAAGAAAATCTGAGCTGTTTGGAATCACCAATGGAATCGATTACACCGAATGGGACCCTGCAAAAGATCCGTGGATTCAGGAACGATATTCCCCCGCCAATCAAGCTGGGAAAGCAGCATGCAAGCAGGCCTTGCTTGATCATTTCAATCTGGAGAAAACTATCGAACTGCCCTTGATGTGTATGGTGACCCGCCTGACCACTCAAAAGGGCATTGATCTGGTTATTGGTGCCGTTGAGAGCTCCCTCATTGAGAATTTCCTCCTGGTCATCATTGGTTCGGGGGATTCCCGTTTTGAAGAGTTTTTCCGTACCCGCAAAGGAAAACGACTGGGCGTTTTCATTGGGTTTGATGAACCTCTTGCCCACCGCATTTTGGCGGGATCGGATTTCATTTTGATGCCATCCGTTTACGAACCCTGCGGACTCACCCAGATGCAAGCCATGAAATACGGGACCGTGCCCATTACAAGCTCCGTAGGGGGCCTTCAGGATACTGTTCAGCAATATGATGATAAGAGCGGAAAAGGGCTGGGTTTCAAATTCTCACCTTATGGCTTAAACTTTTTTGAACAGAGTATTTCAGATGCCCTGGCCGTATACCAGAATCAGCAACATTGGCAGCAACTGGTGCAAAACTGCCTGAACGCAGATTTCGGTTGGGACCGATCGGCACGTAAATACGAGCAAGTGTATCGCCTGGCATTGACCCGCTGATTTCGGAGCAGCCCTGAATGGAAATTCCATCAAAAATTGGCCTGGAAATTCTGAGCGAGGTTGGCCGTATTTCCAATTCTGCGTTGGAAGTCGACACCATCCTGAGCCGTACCATTGACATCATCAAGAACAAACTTCAAATCGATGCCTGTGCCCTTTATCTAATTCAAGGGAATCCACAAAACCTGCGCTTGAAGCTTAAAGCTTCCAGTGGTCTCCCGGTTGACAGCGCTTCTAAAATTGATCTTCCCTGGGGCAAAGGCATCACCGGTTGGGTCGCTCAGCACAAACAACCTCTCGCACTCAGCGAAGCCATGCAGGACCCACGATTCATTTACTTTCCTGAAATAGAAGAAGAACGCTATCAATCCATGTTGTCCGTCCCCATGAATTTTAAGGATGACTGTATTGGAGTCATTAATGTGCACTCGATTCCAAACCGCTTTTTTGAGCCCATGGAAGTGACCTTGCTTAAAACCATCAGCGAACAAATAGTCGGTTGCATTCGCAATGCTATAGAGTATGAAAAAAGTCAGCTGATGTTGAAACAGCAAACGCTTCTGTATGAAATAAGCCAGGCAGTACAAGCTGAACCCACTCTTGAGAACAGGCTGTGGCTTCTTCTTACCGGAATTATTCTTAGTGAAGGCAAGGGCTGCCATCGCGCAGGATTGTTTCTACTGGATGACCAGCAGTCTCGTCTAAAAGGAACCATCGGTGTGGGTCCAGATACCAGGCAGGAAGCCGAAAAACTGCAGATTGACTGGCTGACTCCCGAAGAAGATGAAACGTTTTCCAGCCCACTTGAAAAGAACAGCTTTAAAAAACTCAGGAAGACCGTCTTTCACCAAAATATCCAAAGTCTGGAGTGTCCCTATGCAAAAGGAAACAATGTTTTAGCGGATGCCCTGTTATTGGAATCCCCACAAATTGTTGACTCCGGGGGAGGAACCTCACAGATTCCAGTTGAACTTGAAACATTATTAAATGTGAAAGAATTCGTTGTCGTACCCTTGATAGCGCACGACATTCCATTTGGAGTTATCCTGATTGACAACCTCTTCACCGACACCCCCATTCGAAGCACCAATTTGCAACAATTCATCCGACTTGCGACCCAGGTCAGCTGGGTGATCGAAAACCTGCGACTCTTCACCAAACTGATAGAGTCCAACCGCGAACTGTTGGCAACCAAAGAACAGCTTGTCCAATCGGAAAAATTAGCGGCCCTTGGTGAGTTGTCCGCAGAAGTGGCTCACGAAATTAAAAATCCGCTGGTGTCTATTGGTGGCTTTGCCCGAAGACTACAGGGAAAGCTGTCTGGCCGAAAAAGTGATTCCCCAATACCGGACCTGGCTTCCCTGGGCGAGTATGCTGATATTATTGTGTCAGAGGTGGAACGTCTTGAAGATCTTTTGAAAAATATTTTGATCTTTCCAAAAGGGAACAAGCCCAATTTGCAGTTAAAACACCTCCCTCCCCTCATTCGTCAGGTGCTCGATTGCTTTGAAATGGAATTGAGAGAAGCGTCTATCAAGGTTCAACTTGATTTAAAAAATGACCCAGGCCCCCTTGCTCTGGATGAAGAGCAAATCAAACAGGTGCTGATTAACGTAGTTTTCAATGCAATCGAATCGATGTCTCAGGGAGGAACACTAGACATCTTTACCGAATTACAGGAGCTTGGAGAACGGAAACATCAGGCCGTAATTGTGGTAAAAGACACCGGAGGAGGAATTGCCCAGGAAACATTTCAAAATATATTCAATCCTTTTTTTACAACCAAGGAGACGGGAACAGGGCTGGGGCTTTCCATTTCCCGCCGAATCATGGAAAATCATGGCGGCGAAATTCATGTAAAGAACAATCTCAATCAGGGAGTTACCATTCAATTAGTTTTACCGTTGCAAAACGACGGGCTTTCGAATAAAACATAGAGGCTGGATTTTATAGACAATCCTAAAATCAGGTTTTTTCCAAAAATCTGTTCATTTCCATGCTCCAGACACTAGAGGCCCTATGGGTTCCGAAACAGTTAAAAAAAAGATTCTGGTGGTGGACGATGAAACCAACATCCGTCTGCTCTATAAAGAAGAACTTGAAGACGAGGGCTACGAAGTCCTGCTTGCCCAGGATGCTGAGGATGCACGTGGAAAGATTGAAAAGGAATCTCCTGATCTTGTCACGTTAGACATCAAAATGCCTGGAATGGACGGCATTCAGTTTTTGAATCAGTTAAAGGAAAAATACGAGGACCTGCCGGTAATCATTTGCTCAGCATATGGGAGTTATAAACAAGATTTCAGGGTCTGGTCTTCCGACGCCTATGTAGTAAAATCAGCAGACCTCCGGGAATTAAAATTAATGATCCAGGAGGTTCTGGGTTTTTAATTAATCCGGCCTTTCATTTCTTCACCATCCAGACATCTAATGGAAATCGAACCCAAACTCATTGCAATCGAAGGTCCTATTGGCGCCGGCAAAACGACTTTATCCAACCTGTTGGCTTTGGAATTCAATGCCCGTCTGGTGCTCGAAGTCGATGAGGAAAATCCATTTATTTCGAAATTCTATGAAGACCGTGTCTCTCATGCGTTCCAGACCCAGATTTTTTTTTTAATGAGCCGGTACAACCAATACCGTGCCCTGGAGCAGCGCGACCTGTTCAATCAGGTCACCATCACCGACTACCTGTTTCAACGTGACCGCATTTTCGCCGGGATCAATCTGGATGGCAACGAACTGCACCTTTATGAGCAAATCTACAATCTTATAAAAATCAAGATCCCGCAACCAGATCTGGTGGTCTACCTGCAGGCAGATACACCCATTCTTTACGAACGGATCCAAAAAAGAGGCCGGGAATACGAAGCTCTGATTGAGTATTCCTACCTGGAAGAGGTCAATCGGGCTTTCAACAACTTCTTTTTTTACTATACCGAAACACCCCTGCTGGTGGTAAATACCAATGAAATTGATATTGTGGATAAAAAAATTGACCTGCAGGAGTTGATAAAAAAAATCAATCAACATAGAATTGGACGAGAATATTACAATCCGCTTGGATCCTAACGCGACCGGGACGGAGCTTTACCGATTCACTTGCCGAAAACGACCAAAGGAACGTGACCCCCAGGGGCACTGAACCTGAATAGAGCGTTTACGCAAAAAGGTAAGAGACCTCCGTGCCCACCGGAATAACCGGCAGGGCATTTTTTGTTTAAACATCTCCTCCTCCCCGGTCCTCAAAAACTCCAGGCATTCCATAGGGTTCAGCCATGCCAGGAAATCCTGTCACCATTCCACAACTCATGGAATGGAAAAAAAATCAGCGCAAAATTACCGCCCTGACATCCCACGATTTTTTAACAGCCCGCGCCCTCGACAACGCTGGTATCGATATCGTATTAGTCGGGGACTCTCTCGCTATGGTGGCATTGGGGCACGACACCACCCTTCCGGTCACATTGGAAGAAATGCTCCATCACACGCGTGCGGTTGGGCGAGCCCTGAAACGCGCTTTGTTGATCGGCGACATGCCGTTCATGTCATATCAGGCTTCCGTTGAACAAGCGGTAACCAATGCCGGTCGTTTCCTGAAAGAGAGTGGTGCCAAGGCAGTCAAACTCGAAGGTGGAGCACAGGTCGAAACACAGGTGCAAGCCATTGTCGCCGCCGGAATTCCGGTGATGGGCCATCTCGGTTTAACGCCCCAGTCAGTCCACCAACTTGGCGGATACAAGGTCCAGGGTAAAAATTATCTCGATGCACGACGCATCAAAGCCGATGCCTTAAAGTTGCAGAGAGCCGGCGCCTTTTCCTTGGTATTGGAAGCCATCCCTGAAGATCTGGCTGCTGAAATTACCGAAGAATTAGACATCCCCACCATAGGGATAGGAGCAGGGGCGAGTTGTGACGGACAAATACTAGTCACACAGGACATGCTTGGAATGAACCCGGATTTTGTTCCCAAGTTTGTGAAACAATTTGCCAACCTCGGCCAACAGATGGAAGAAGGTCTGAAACGTTACGTTGACGAAGTTCAGAACAAAACCTTTCCGGAGAAGCAACACACCTATTCAACGGAATCAGGTAACTTTAAACCCGTGACACAAAAGAAAACCGGTTGATGCTGGAGTTATCCACCATTCAGGAGATGAAAGACTGGTCTCGCTCCGTTCGTAGCGGAAACAGCCGCCTGGGACTTGTCCCTACAATGGGGTTTTTGCATGACGGTCACCTGAGCCTGGTGCGCCACTCCCTGAAAAAATGCGACCGGACGGTAGTCAGTATTTTTGTCAACCCGATCCAGTTTGGACCGTGCGAAGACCTGGATAGCTATCCGAT
>JAJDAX010000052.1 GCA_029261615.1 Nitrospinaceae bacterium | reverse complement strand
TATTTTGGAGGACTGGGTTTTACCAAGCACTTTGTTTAAGTTGGTCGTGCTTTTTTTATTGAGCTTCGTCGTCGCTTTCAGCGCTTTGTTGACCTTTAATGATTTTGAACTTGAACCAATTTTCAGTTTTTTGCTGGAACTTGAAACATCGGCAAGCTGCATCCTATTCTTGTCCTGCTTCTCAGAACTTTCCAGGAAAATAGGGTTTGATGCCAACACCGGGTTAGCCGGAAAAAATAAACTCAGTGCACCAAGGGCACACCACACTACCATTTTAAACATGTCACACTCCCCCACAGAAAGTAACAAGATGTAAACACTATATGTTCCACTCATTAGGTTGTCAAACCCGCTTCCGGCCTTGTTGTCAGCAGACTATTTTCAATAAAATTGAGGAACCATTTTCCTTCATTGTTTGTACTACAAGCCACTTTCAATACATTTTTTGATCAGTGAACCGTAGTCATATCCTGGAGGGTGAGTTAACCTTTAATCATAAAATAGGAACTATACCCATTTTCCCTGAAAGTGCGATGAACCTCATGACCTGTCCTTCATGTGGAAATAATTTGACCCGGCAAAGTGCCGTCGGTGTCAAAGCTGATGTTTGCGTCGGGGGCTGCGGAGGGCTATGGATAGAAGTCAAGGAAGTCAATAAACTAAACGATCGGCTTCCGGGGCAAGGCTTCTCCCTGCTGTTTGTCGAACGCGCAGACGGTGTCCACCTGTTTCGAAACCCTGAACACCCCTGCCCGCACTGCAAAACCACCCTGCTCTACCGGCACTGCTTCAGCCGTAAGCTCGAAATGGAAATCGATCAATGTGCAAAGTGCGCCGGTTTCTGGCTCGACCCCGGTACACTCGCGCGATTGGGAAATGATGGGTTGGAGGATGAACAAAAAACAATTCTCGCCAGGGAATATTTCGAAGAAATGTTTGATAAAAAAGTAAAGAATATGAATATGATCAATCACGACACGTTGGAAGCGGCCCGTCAGATTGTGCGTCTGTTTCTTTTTATAACGCCCACACAATATGCTCCCTCCAGCTTGCCCCTTGAATTGTTATAAGAAAGTTTCCCAGAGTTAGGGAACAGGAAGAGATGAGGTTTTTAATTCTTCGATGGCGTTTTGAATGATCACAGCCTGTGGCTGACCGGGATCGAGCCGCAACGATTCCTGCAAATGAAATAATGCTTTTTCATTGTTCGGTCGATGCTGGCTGTAAATAAGCCCCAGGTTAAGATGCACACCCGCGATCCGAGGAGATTTTTTTAGCAGATCGTCATAAGTAATAATCGCCTCATCAATTTTTCCAGACTGCAACTGCGCCAGCGCCAGGTTGACGAACGCCAATGGGTAATCCGGTTTGATCTCTCCGGTCTTTCGGAACTGGACTATGGCCTCATCGAAACGTCGCAACACCAGATAGGCATTGCCCAAACCAAAGTAACCCTGGTAATTTCCAGGATAATATTCAATGTATTTTTGAAGTGTCTCCGCCGCTTGCTCCGGCTGTCCCGCCTGGATCGCCAGCATACTGAAGTTAAAAAGAGCTTCCTCAAAATGAGGCTCCAGTTCGTACGCGCGGCGGTAGGACTGCAAGGCATTTCCAATTTGCTTTAACGCCTGTTGCGCTCGCCCCAGATTGTAATAAGCCGGTGCGTAATTGGGGTCTAGTTTTACCACACGCTCGAAGTAACCCTTGGCCAGTTCAAACTGCTTGAGCTTTCCATACACGTTCCCAAGATTATTCAGAGCAAACGTATAGTTGGGATTTATTTCAATTGCCGCCTTGAATTCGCCAATTGCTTTTTCATAATTACCCAGCTTGTCATAAGCCTCACCAAGATTACTGTAAGGGCGGATGAACTGCGGTGCTTTCTTTTTAGCATCGGCCCAAAGCGACACATCGGTCTGCCACACCTGATTTCGATTGACCAGCAACGCCGCCATCATGACCACCACCATCATGGCAACGCGTAATATCCAGACTTCTTTACCCGGGCCTACACTCCTGGTCCAGCGCATTCCATTTTCCAGCAAGCCAGCGGCAGCAATACAGAAACCAACCAGCGGCAGGTAGGTGCGATGCTCCACCGCAACATCGTGTAGCGGGACAAAACTGGAGGTCGGCATGATAGTGATTCCAATCCAGGCCAGGCCGAAGGCAATCCACGGGTGGGAGCGTGACGCTCTTACCGTAATCAATACGTACAGGCTGAGTACGGCGATACCGCCGTAGTTGCTCCAGTCGTTCCAGTCTGTGATGAGCGGGAAGTCTACGTCGATGCTCTGGTTGATTGGCAACAGCATCTTTTTGAAATACTCAAAAGGGATCACCTGCGTCTGGGTCAGCAGGTATTGAGCCCCGGTCATGTAGGTCTGGCCCGTTGGAAGAATGCCTTCAGGTGTCATCATGCGATAAGCGATGAAACCGAACAGTGGTGTCCCGATTAATAAAAGAACGGGTGTTTGACGCTTGAACCACATCACAAAAGACTGGCCCGAGAAAAAATAAAAATGATAAAGAAACATCATTGCGGGAATCGTGATGATGATGAGCTTGCTCGATCCCCCCAATACCAAACTGAGACCCGCGCCTCCAAATAACAGAAGCGAGGATGCGTTCAATCTATTATCGCT
>JAJDAX010000051.1 GCA_029261615.1 Nitrospinaceae bacterium | reverse complement strand
AGTTCAGTGCTCCCTGAATCAAAGCAAGGCCATGTCCTCAAAAAGAATGATAATTTAAGCATAAAGGACCACCCCACACAAGCCTCTTTTTATCAGGGATTTCCTCCCCTTTTAATTTAAAGCAGAGGATACTATAGTAATTGCCAACAATGATATTAACCAAGATAGACCTAATTTTAATTTAGATAAAAAAATGAATCCTGAAATTGCTGTAATCGGTGGCGGAAGTTGGGGCACGGCCCTTTCAATCCACCTTGGAAATAAAGGGCTCCCAGTTAACCTGTGGGTCTACGAGAGGGACCTTGTTGAAACCATGCGGGTCTCCCGCGAGAACACACTGTTCTTGCCCGGCTTCCCTCTCCCGGAGACGGTGACCCCTTATGAAGAGTTGCAGGCTGCGGTTCAGGGCAGAAACGTTGTGATTCTAGTAACCCCGTCCCATATTCTTGGTTCTATAACAAAGGAGCTACGTCCACTTCTTGCCCCTGGGACGGTCATTGTGAATGCCAGCAAGGGACTGGAAGAAGAAACCCTCCTGCTGGCCTCTCAGGTCATCAAAAGGGAACTGGGAAACCAATCACCGCTTGCAACACTTTCCGGTCCAACTTTCGCAAAAGAGATTGCACGTCAGGTCCCCTCCACCATTGTGGTCGCATCAGAAAACCTCGAAACCGCAAAAGCTGTAAAGGAATTATTTTCCACTGAAACGCTTCGTGTATTCACCAGCAATGATGTCACCGGTGTTGAGGTCGGTGGGTCCCTGAAAAATGTCATCGCCATTGCGGCTGGTATCTGTGATGGTCTCGAGTTGGGACACAACACCAGGGCCGGACTCATAACGCGTGGCCTGGTGGAAATAAGCCGTATTGGAACGGCACTGGGTGCACGTCCTGAAACCTTTTACGGGCTGTCCGGACTTGGTGATCTGGTTCTGACCTGTACAGGCGACCTGAGTCGCAACCGCACCGTCGGTATCAAACTCGGTCAAGGCAACAAACTAGCGGACATCGTCCAGAATATGCAAATGGTTGCGGAAGGCATCAAAACGGTCAAATCGGCCTTTGCGCTGAAAGAAAAACTGGGGATTCAGGCATCCCTCATCGATCAAACTTATCGAGTACTTTATGAGGACAAGGAGCCAGGACGTGCTCTCAAGGATTTGATGAAGGTTGAAACCGGAAACGAATTTTCCGGCGTGAGAGGCCTTGATGAATCCTGAAGATATTAAAAAACTCCTCGATCAGGTTTCCAGTGGAAAGGTTTCTCCGGAGAAAGCATTTCAAAACTTAAAAAACCTGCCATACGAAGATCTAGATTTTGCGAGGCTGGATCACCACCGGGAACTGCGGTCCGGTATCCCTGAAGTGGTTTTTTGCGAAGGTAAATCCATTCCTCAATTAAAAACGATTCTAAAAAAACTCTGCGCTTCAGGTCAGGATGTCCTGGCTACAAGAATGAATGAAGACGTTTTTAAAAAACTCAAAGCGACTCTTCCTTCAAAAGCCCAATATCACAGGCAGGCACGAATTCTGGTGGTTAAGAAAAAGCGTTCAGCGTATCAAGGAAAAGTCGCGGTGGTGACCGCCGGCACTTCTGACATCCCGGTCGCGGAAGAAGCGGCCGTGACTCTGGAAACTCTCGGTAGCGGGGTCGAACGCGTTTTTGATGTGGGTGTTGCGGGTCTTCATCGGCTTTTGGCCAAACTGGAAACCTTGAGAAAATGCCGGGTCATAATCGCGGTTGCCGGAATGGAAGGCGCGTTGGTCAGCGTGCTGGGAGGTCTTGTCGAACAACCGGTGATCGGTGTTCCCACCAGTGTAGGTTACGGGGCATCCTTCGAGGGGCTGGCTCCTCTCCTCACCATGCTGAATAGTTGTTCCACCGGAATAGGTGTGGTCAACATCGACAATGGCTTTGGTGCAGCCTGCCTGGCGCACAAAATCAATTTACTGGGTGAGTCTTAAACCAGTCGACCATTTTCCCCCAGCCCTCTTCAGGTGACACAACGATCCGATAATTTAAATCTCTTTTGGCAGCCGCAATATTGAAATAATGTGATTTCGCTAGTTGACCTGCTACGAAGCGCGTCAAGCGCGGCTCGGATTTTTTACCCAGCGTCTTGTAAACCAGCTCCATTACGTGCCCCAGCTTTTTCGCCACTGGATAGGATATGGAACGCGAAATCGGTGCAAGTTTCATCTCCTCCAGCAAACGGGAAATCCAGTCCCAAAGTACAACCGGTTCATCGTCACTCAAAAAATAAACCTTGCCGGCGCACTCCGCATGCGGCTCCAGCGATTCCAAAGCCCGGATATGCCCTTCCACAGCGTTATCGATATAAATAATATCGACCTTGTTTTTCCCATCCCCGACACGGACCAATTGATTGTTAGCGGCACGCTCCAAAATCCTTGGGACAAGGTGCGGGTCTTGAGGACCCCAGATTAAATGAGGCCTCAGGCAAATTGTCAACAAACCTGAATTTCCATTGGCTGCCAAAACCCGCCTTTCGGCCTCTGCTTTTGTCTGCGGGTAATGAGTCAAATATTGCTTCGGGTAGGGAACACTCTCGTCGACATTTGCGAGGTCAGATTCTCCAAAAATGACACTTGGAGAACTGGTGTAAACCAGCTTCTTTATTCCGTGGGTGATACATGAATCAATTATATTTTGTGTACCCAGAATGTTGGTACTCTCGAAGACTTCTTTTGGACCCCAGATCCCTGTAAGAGCCCCGGAGTGGAAAACTGCTTCCTGCCTCTTGCAAGCCAGGGCTACTTTTTCAGGGTTACTCAAATCACCTTGAATCTGTTGAATGGAGTTCGGAAGTTGCTGGTAGTGTCGCCGCCCAAAAACGGTAACATCATGCTCAAGTTCAAGGAGCCTCCGGGCAATATGGCTGCCAAGAAAACCGCCTCCGCCTGTGACCAGTATCCGCATCGCAACTTTCTAAAACGACAAATTGGATTTTCCATCCAATTCCATCATGGGGGTTCCCTTAAGCTTTGCTGAATGACGAAGATAAGCGGCTGATGCAATCATGGCGGCGTTATCCGTACAAAATATGGGTTTGGGAACATAAGCCTCAAAACCCCGTTTTTCAGCCTCCGATTGGAGTCGCTCTCGCAAGCATCCGTTGGCCGCAACTCCTCCGGTCAGCACCAGACGATCAAGCCCTTCAACCTCCGCTGCATGCAAAAGTTTTTTAATCAGGACATCCACCACAGCCTCTTGAAAAGATGCCGCAACATCTGCCGCCGATTTTCCGGAAACTTCCATATCCCCATTTTTTTCAAGATGGCGACGGACAGCAGACTTTATCCCGCTAAAACTAAAATCAAAATTGCCCTTGGTGAGCATACTGCGTGGGAAGGCATGAGCATTTGGGTTTCCATCACGTCCCAACTTTTCAATCAAAGGACCGCCTGGATAGCCCAGTCCCAACATTTTGGCAACTTTGTCAAACGACTCCCCCGCAGCATCGTCCCGGGTACGGCCTATCACCCGATATTGCCCCACCCCATCAGCACGCACGAGATCGGTATGACCACCGGATACGATGAGGGCCAGAAAGGGAAACGCCACTTCTTCCTGCAGGTAAATAGCGAGGAGATGTCCTTCGAGATGATTTATACCCAGGACCGGAATATTGGAAGCATAGCCAATCGCTTTTGCGGCGTTGATCCCAACGATAAGAGAAACCACTAGCCCTGGGCCCTCAGTGACACCGATCAAATCAATGTCGCTTAAGCGAACATCCGCTTCCTGCAACGCCTGTTGGATAACCAGATCGATACTTTCTATATGACAGCGCCCGGCGATTTCCGGGACGATCCCACCGTACTTGCTGTGAATATCCACCTGGGAAAAAATGACATTGGACAACAGGGTTCGTCCATCCCGAAGAACGGCGGCGGCGGTTTCGTCACAGGAGGTTTCAATGCCCAATACCAGCATAAAAAAAGAAGACCGGAGAGCGCAAAACGCCTCCGGTCGAAATCAGGAAAGATTTTAATTAAGGTTTTATTTGGCTTCTTCGACAGCGCTTGTCTTGAACACCTTGTTCATCACAGACCAACCGGAAAGAAGTGCGATCGCTTCGCGCAATTGAGGATCTTTTTCCAATTCCTTCTCAATCTCAGCCATACGCTCGGCTTCCTTTTCGTTTAAATCTTCATCCTCGGGAGATTCGACTACTTCTCCCCCGGAACTTTTTCCCTTGAGATGTTTTTTCAAATCCTTTTCTCTAAGGAATTTTCGGACGCGCTCTTTTTCCTTTTCGGCCTTTGTTTTTTCTTTCTCATCTTCTTCATTGTCAGGCTTCTTTATTGGCATTTCCACAATGATATCCGGTGTGATGCCATTGGATTGAATCACCCTCCCACTTGGAGTGTAATAGCGGGCAGTCGTCAGTCTAAGAGCAGACCCATCACTCAACGGAATAATGGTTTGAACAGACCCCTTACCAAAAGTCTGCGTCCCGATGATAACGGCACGGTTGAGGTCCTGCAGGGCACCTGCTACGATTTCAGAAGCGCTTGCACTGCCTCCATTCACCAGAATGATCATCGGGTAATTCACATGGTGTCCACGACTCTGCGTAGTGAACCGCATGTTCTGATCTTCCGTCTTGCCCTGGGTGTAAACGATCAGATTCTCTTGAGGTAAAAACCGGTCAGAAACTTCCACCGCTTGATTGAGGAGTCCCCCTGGGTTATTACGTAAGTCCAGAATCAACCTCTCCATATTGCCTTTTTCGAGTTCCAATATGGCGTTATCCAGATCGCGACTGGTAGTTTTACTGAAGCTACGGATTCTGACGTATCCAATATTGTTATTGTAACTTTTGAATTTGACGCTTTTAACCTTGATAACATCTCGTGTGATGGAAACCTCAAATGGCTTATCAACCCCTTCACGCAACACGGTAATAGTGACCGCTGTTCCGCGCTCACCCCGCAACATATTAACCGCTTCGGTGAGAGTCATGTCGAGCGTCGAATCGTCTTCAATTTTAATTATTTTATCTTTAGCCTGCATTCCGGCCTTGTCCGCTGGGGTGTCTTCAATTGGTGAAACCACCGTCAGGATGCCGCTGCGCATGGAGATTTCAATTCCCAGCCCACCAAATTTCCCGGAAGTTTCAACCTGCATCTGCTTAAAGGACTCTGGAGGCAGATAAGACGTATGAGGATCCAGTACCTTAAGAAGGCCCCTTATAGCGCCATCGATCAGCTCGTTATTATCCAGATCTTCAACATAATTGGCTTCGAGAAGCGATAATATCTCAGAAAACACGCGCAGTTTGTCATAGGTATTGACCGCGGGTTTTTCCTCTGACGTATCCGATTTTGCCCAAAGCGGTGTCTGGAGGCTGAGGACTAAACAAAAGGTAAGAAAAATCCTCGCAATTTGGGAAAAATTCCCAGGCTTACTGGATGGGGAAACGTCGAGAAGGTTCAACTTTTTACTCCACAAATGGTTCATATTTATTTTTTTATTCCACCTGATGTCCAATTATAACCTAATTGCCATCACCCTCCTACCCGGAACTTAGCGTTTTACTACTTTGAACCAGCGGGTGGGCTCGATGGGTTTTCCCTGATGTCGCATTTCAAGATACAAGGTGGGTCCAATTAATGATCCGGTATCACCAGATGTCCCTAAAATACCGCCCTCTCCTACAATTTCACCCGTCTTCACATTAATCATTTCCATGTGACCATAAAGGGAGTGATATTTTTCACCATGACCCAGAATGACTAAGTTCCCGTACCCTTCCAGCTTACCGGTAAAAAGCACTTTACCATCGAAAACAGCACGAACCGGAGTTCCACCCGGCACCTTCAGGTCAATTCCATTGTTTACTATAAAGGTGCCATATTTTCGGTCCCGATGCTTGCCAAACTTGTTCAGTACCGTGCCGGGAACGGGGTACCGAAGTTTTCCTTTTTTATCTAAAATACTGAGACCCTTTCCGAGAACGAGCTTCTCCTGAAGACGGGCTATCAAATTGTTCAATTCTCCACTGGAAGCGACCAGTTCCTCCCTGGCTTTAAGCGCGTATTTCTTCTCGCCGGAGATTTTTTTCAGAAAATTGGACCTCCCTGATTTTTCTTTTTCCAGATCATCCTTTTTAGAAAGAGCGGCTTTCTCTAAAGTCAACAGGTTGGCTTTTACTTTAAGAAGCGTTTGTTTTTCTCCCTGTAACTGTTTTAAACGGGATTCGAAAGTACGAAAAACCGCCGTGTCATAAGCCATGATTGAATCCATGTATTTAAAGCGCTGCAAGAGTTCGGCCATTCCCTCAGAGGAAAACAGAATTTTAACCGGAACCATGCCGCCCTCTTTGTACAGAGCCCTAAGTCGCATTCCAAGAACATACTGTTGCCGTTTTAACTGCTCTTCCATTTTCAGGATCTTTGTTTCAAGGCTTCCCATCTGTTTTTTATTGATCTTGATATTCCAATGGTAAATGCGCAGCTCCCGCTCTCTTAACTTCAACCGGTCCTCGAGTTGCCCCAGTGTTTTTAAAACCGAAGTTTCCTTTTTACCAATGGACTTTAACTGCTTCTCTCTTTTTGCAATTTTCTTTTTTAGTTGCTCGAGCTGAACCTTCTCTTCTTTCAAAAGATTATTTATATCTTTGACCGAGTCTGATTTGGCAGACCAACTCAAAACAGGGATCAGAAAGAAGACCACAAGAACTAAAATAAAGACCCTTATATTTTTTAAGGTTCTTTTCATTTCCGGTAGGATTTCAGGAACTGGTTTACAGATAGTGAACTGCCCAACCAACCCACCAGCATGCTGGCACTGATGATCAAAGCTGTATAGAAAAAACCAATGAACTGGAATTCAATCCCCAGGTTTGCAGAACCCAGGGTTCCCTGAAAATTATATTTAAAATAAAGATGAAGTAGTTTCAGCAGACCAATCGAAATAATGGCACCGAGTGTTCCATGAAATATTCCCTCAAGAAAAAAAGGAGTTTTGATAAAACGGGGATTGGCACCGATCAGGAGCATGAGTTCGATTTCCTCGCGGCGGGAATAAACTGACAACTTGATCGTGTTCGAAACTATCAGGAGAACTCCCATAGCGAGAATCCCCCCTAGCGCAACTAAAAATATTTTCAAAAAAATCAGAAACGTTTCAAACCCTGTTATCCATTGTTCCCCATAATCTACCGATTCAACCCCAGCCACCCCTAGAGCGCCTTCAGCTGCTTCCCGAATAAAATCTACACGCCCAGGCCCTTCTTCAAAATGGACCCTGTAGGATGCCGGCAATGGATTAAATTCAAGCTCTTCCAAAAGCCCGGACTTGTCAGCAAACAGGTTTTGAAAGTCGGACCAGGCGTCTTCCCGGGAAATAAAGGTGACTGTTTCGACGTTTGAACTTTGCTTCAACAGGGTTTCAACATCTACCTGTTGCTGCTGGGAGATGTCGTCCTTCAGGTAAACCATCAACTGAACTTCCCGGTTCCAATTAGAAAGAAAAGAATTCAGATTGACAAAAATAAACAGAAACAACCCGGGAAAAGAAAGAGCTACGGCAATTGAACCAATCGAAGCCAGGCATACCTGCCTGTTGGAGCGAATATTAGCGATGGCGTAGTGGAGGGCATTTCGGAACATGGTCAGCCGGTAAATTGGGTTTCGAGGATTCTCCCCTGATTCAATGTAACAATAGGGTGATCACTCTGCCTTAACAGGTCTTGACTGTGGGTCGCCAACACGATGGTCGTTCCTGCCTTGTTGGCGGCTTCAAACAAGTTCAGGATTTCGGTAGCGATGTCGGGATCTAGATTGCCGGTCGGTTCATCTGCCAGCAGGATTTTGGGTCTGTTGACCAACGCCCTGGCTATCGCCGTTCGTTGCTGTTCCCCCCCTGAGAGCTGCAGGGGATAAGCATCTTTCTTATGGGTGAGCCCGACATTCTTCAACGCTTCCCAGGTCTGGTAGCGGATGGTTTTTCTGTCGGCGCCCATGATCTCAAGAGCAAACGCGACATTTTCAAATATAGTTTTGTTTGGGAGCAGTTTATAATCCTGGAAAACGACCCCTATTTTTCGCCTTAGCAGATAGAGCCGGTCTTCCGGAATTTTTCCGATATTCATTCGATTAACAAGAACCTGCCCGCGATCGAACTTCTCCCATCGAAACAAAATTTTCAGCAGCGTGCTTTTGCCCGCCCCACTGGGGCCGGTAATAAAAACAAAAGCTCCCTCGCGAATGACCATCGAAATGTCAACCAAAACCGGGTGACTGCTCTGGTACGCTTTGTAAACGTTGTATAGCTGGATCATATTATCCGGCACAATGGAGGGGCTGAATTAATTTTTCAGGAAACGCGTTTAGCGGTCCCCGGATGGCAAAGATTGAGGCGGGGGTTCTTCCTGAACCCTGAAGTCGGCATCGTCCATTTCCTGAGTAATACAATCGGGACTGAAATTGGCAACAACATCCCAACCGTAAAATTCTCGAATTTGATCGTCGGACAACATTTCGGAGTTAATGAATGTCTTGATGACCAGGCGGTCCTGCTCAACAACATAGGCGAAGACTCCCGAGCGGCAAACCAGATAGCCGTCATGCAATCCAAAGGTCAGCATCGCCTCTTCAAAAAATTCGTCGAGAAGGATAATACAATTGTCCCCTGCCCCGGTCCGCTCACTGAAACGGTCAATGCAATGGCTGGTATAAGCCACCTGTGGATGAATAAACGAGTGATACAGTTTCCCTTTATCAGTCGACTCCTGATGGGAAGGTGACACCAGAGTCACAAATCCCTGACGCGTGAAATCGACAAGACACAAAACATCCTTGCCGAATTGCTTACCGACCTTTTTATTTATCCGGTTCATGAATTTTTGCCGTTTGCGAATGGAAATCCGCCCAGCTCCTTTGAAAGATTTTTCAAACTCCTTCTTCAGGAAATTCTCAATCTGAACTTTTTCGAATTTGAAATGACGTTTTTCAGGCATGATAATGGGGCGGGCACTCTTAAAATTAACTTTCTCAGTATACTTCAACATGACCGCAGGCCCAAGCCCCAATATCTATAACCTCTTTTTTCATTTGCCCTTAACCTCCCTCTCCTTGTTTTTTTTCGATTAAGGATGGCGACCATTTGGTACAATGGGTTCATGAATAGCAATATGACCGTAATAGCGATTCTTCTGGGAGCCTCCCTGTTTTTCAATGTGGCCATGAATTACATGGGGGACAACATCACGGAGTTTGAAAACCGCTCCCTCCCACCGAAGAAGCAAAAAAAAATAACGACTAATAATCCCCTTATTAAAGTCGATGCCACCTCCCGTGACGCCTGGACTCTGGTCGACTTTTCCACCCAGAAAACCCATCAAGTGGAAGATCTTGAGAATAATATGGAAAAACTGGTCAACCTCGATTGGGATTTGGGTTTCCAACGGACCAAGGTGATCACCAACGGGGGCGAAACCCACAAAACAGGTGGAGTCGGAGTGATGGACCTTGGGCCCATTAAAATCGACGGGATAAAAAAGGTGACCCCTGGGCCCTTTGTTGAGGATACCCGAAAGTGGGGTAGCCTGCGAAATGAAGCTATTTCAAGCTGGTATAACTACCGGACCCGAACCCACAACATCGAGTCTAAAAAATCAGTTTACATGGTCCGAACCGCCGAGCAGGGCCATATGAAAATGCGGATTCTGAATTATTACTGCAATCGCAATGAATCCGAGTGCGCTACCGGTATGTGCACGCGCGACGAAGCCGCATGCCTGACCTTGGAGTATGTTTATATTCCCCCGGGCGAGACCCAATTCCCTCTTCCAGCTTCAAAATCCACCGATCCCCAAAAACCCGATGTCCAGGTAGCTGTCAATTGAAACTCACCTTTTTGATGATAAGTCTGGTTCTGTTTCATTTCTTTCCAAACCCGGCATTAGCTGACAAAAAAACTAAATCGCCTGAAGGCATGGTTCTGGTCCCAGCCGGCAAATTTATTTTTGGATCAAATCCTTCATCTAATCTTTCATCCTTCATGTCCGACTCCACCTCCAGCCAAAACGCCTATCCAAGCCAAGCCGGTGATTTGCCATCCTTTTATATCGATGAGCACGAAGTAACATATGGCGATTTCATCAGGTTCAAACCCAAGGCCAAATATTCTGAGGGCCGGGTCGATCACCCGATACGCGGAGTTTCATGGTATGAGGCTGAAGCTTATTGTTTCTGGTTAAATAAAAGGCTACCTACGGAACTGGAATGGGAAAAAGCCGCCCGTGGTGCAAAAGGCCGGACATTTGTCTGGGGGAATCAATTCGACCGGGAAAAAGGAAACTTTGGAAAATCGGTAAAACGGGTTGGAAGTTTTCCAGAAGACAAAAGTGAATTTGGACTATTCGATATGAATGGAAACGTCTCGGAGTGGACAGCCAGCGTTTACGCCCCTTACCCCGGGTCAACTTTCAAAGATCCAAATTTTGACAAAAAATTACGGGTTATCCGAGGCGGGGCCTACAATAAACGGGAACACGGTTTTCTCAAGGTTTTTGCGACCTTATCCTTTAGAAACCCCGTGCCCCCTACCATGCGCTCCTGGGACACGGGTTTTCGTTGTGCTTTAACAACTAAAGATTGAAGTCGAATTTCCCTCCAGACAACGACTTTCAAACCCAATCGGGCAGGCCCCCTGTATAAAAATATGCTTTTATATAAACCCCCTGATCAAAATCAAGGCACTGGGGGAAATTCCTCATTCATTGGGGGCGGCTCTTCTTTCCTTGGCGCCGGGGGCGGAGTGACCATTTCCTGGGGCAAGTTCGCGGGAGGAGGTTCAGAACTTGTGGGCTCATAAGCCCTGGTACTGGCCTCTGGCGGACTTTTCATATTACCATCTATTTCTCCCGCTAAAGGCAATGACGGAGTTACCATATCCGGAGGAGGTACGCTATTAACCGGTTCAGGGACATTACCCACTGGGGGCTTTCCCCCGGCGGCATCGGCGGCCTGGTTTAAACCATCCCTGTCCGCACGTTGACTACGCCAACGTCTTCCACGAGGTGATCCCGGGCGTTTGGACGATGAAGAAGTTGCTTTTCTAGGAGGACGCCGATTTTGACCACTTCCCGCTGCGCGCCGCCGCCCACTCTGGGGTTTTTCTTCAGTACCTTCGGTTTCTGTTGCAGTTTTTTCAGTGGGATCAGCTGATTTAGTTTCACTAACTTCGAGCTGTTTCTCCTCTGGCCTTTCCCTCCTGCCTGAAGGTCGTCTCGTCCTCGAATTACGCCTGGGTTTTTCTTCCTTTTGCCCATTTTCATCGGTTTTTGCTTCCGCCGAGGCTGTCCTTCGAGGCCTTGAACCACTACGAGGTTTATCCTCTTGAGATCGTTGTTCGTCTTGCTTTTCATCCCTACTGGAAGTGCGCCGTAAACGAGGAACCCTTTGCGGTTTTTCTTTCGGAGTTTCTCCAGCTTTTTCCTCAACGCCTTCTTCCTTTTTCCGTTCCAGAATATCAAAGGAAAAGTCCTTTTGATCCAGATTCTCCCTGGTATTGAACTGAAGTTGAAAACCATACCTCTCCTGAAAAGAAACGAGATATTCCATCTTATTGTTCAATAAATAAGTAGCGACGCTGTTGGACAGTGTAACGCTAAGGACCTTCACGTTGTCCGCCGATAATGCTTCCTGCATTTTGCGGATCAACTGAAGGGCCTGATTACTCGCCGTTCTAACGGTCCCACTCCCGGCGCACGTTTTGCAAGTGTCGTACACTCCTTCTTTCAGAGGTGGCGACATTCTTTGCCTCGACATTTCGAGCAACCCGAAACGGGAAATACGGGAAATATTGATCCGTGCTTTGTCGTTTTTACAGGCCAGCTTCATCTGCTTTTCGACCAGCGATTTGTTTTTCTTCTGAAACATATCGATGAAGTCGATCACGACCAGTCCACCGAGGTCCCTCAGCCGTAACTGCCGTGCGATTTCATCAGCAGCTTCAAGATTGGTTTTGGAAGCCGTGTCCTCCAATTCACTGGCACCCATAGTTTTCCCGGAGTTTACATCCACGCTCACCATGGCTTCACCCATATCGAAAACAATGGAGCCACCGGAGGGGAGATTCACTTTCCGATCATAAATATTTTCTATCTGCTCCTCAACTCCGTAAGCCGAGAAAAGAGGCTGGGTTTCCTGATATAACTTGATGCGGGTCCCCATGCGGGGCATCACCATTTTCATGAAATCTTTTAAAGCTTTATAGGACTCCTTGCTGTCGACCAGAATTTCTGAGGTGTCGGCGGTGAAATGATCTCGCACAGTACGCACCACCATATTAGGTCCTTCATACAAAAGCAGAGGGGCCTTGGAGTCCGCGTCCTTGAGTTTTTCCTGAATGCTTTCCCATATTTTAAGGAGCATTTGCAGGTCCTTCTGCAATTCGGTCTTGGTCCTGCCAACACCCGCAGTCCTGATAATAACCCCCATATTTTCAGGGAGCTCCAAGTCTGCCAGGATTTCCTTTAGTTTGCGGCGCTCAGCCTCATCCTCAATTTTGCGGGAAACTCCCGTGGACAAACTGCCATACATCAGGACGAGAAAACGCCCAGGTATGGTAATTCCGTTATTGATGGAAGGGCCCTTTGCATCCCGGCTCTCCTTAACAACCTGAACCAGAATTTTCTGACCGCGGATCAATACATCCTGAATCCGGACTTTGGCTTTCTTTTCGCGAGTCTGTAAATAGGATTCCTTGAGAACATCCTTGAAAGGCATGAAACCAAATTTTTTCCCGCCAATGTCGACAAAAGCTGCTTCAATTGCAGGTTCGACCCGGGTGATCACTCCGAGATAAATATTTCCTTTGATTAGCTCACGAGATGAATGCTCAATAATAATTTCGTCAAGTTTTCCGTCGTCTAAAACAACGGCTCGGCATTCTTCAGGGTGATCGGCATTTATGAGAAGTTTTTTCTTTGAGGATATTTTAGGAGTGGGTTTTCGAGGGGGCAAGTTTGCTTCTCCTTAGGAGGAAAGAAGAGAATAGAGTTGTTGGAAGCATAATAGACTAAAACTTAATATATTTCAAAATACATCAAGTCATGTTATTTTATTTT
>JAJDAX010000050.1 GCA_029261615.1 Nitrospinaceae bacterium | reverse complement strand
TCTTGACCTGCGCCTGAGTGGTGCGCTTTTCCACCAGTTCCATCATTTCCGGGTCGCCCTGCTCCACTCCGAACCGAAGGATTCGACATCCGGCTTCCGCCATCAATGCCAATAGTTCCGGGTTCACCAGATTTACACGTTGCGGAGTCTGCCAACTGATCTTTACTTTTCTTTCGATTATTTCCCGGCACAAACCTTCGGCATAACTGGGAGTCATCAGGTCGTCATAAAACATGATTTCCTTGATCCCGTAAGTTTTGATGAGGTGTTCTATTTCATCCACGATCAGTTTGGGATTGCGGGTGCGGTATTTTTTATCCGACGGAGTTTTATAGCAGAATCCGCAAAGATAAGGGCACCCTCTGGAACCCATCATGGTTGAAACCGGGTGCAAACCGATGATGGATGAATAAATCTCCATGGGTAGCAAGTGGTAGGCCGGCCTGGGAAGACTGTCGACATCCGCAATTATGCGAGCGCCATTGGAGATCACATTGCCATTCTTTTTATAAACCAGACCCTCAATGTTTTCGTAGGAGTGCTCCGTCTCCAGTGCCTCGCACAGTTCAACGATGGTCTCTTCACCTTCGCCGACTACACCGAAATCAAAGTAATCGAAACTCAGGGTCTCCTGAGGAAACAGGGACATATGCACCCCGCCAATGACCGTGATCGCCCCTTCCTCCTTGGCAATGCGGCCTACCTCCTGAGCTCCACGAAACGTGGGGGTCATGGCGGTGACGCCGATCATCTGGGGAGAATACTCCCGGATTTTCTGGCGCACTTCATCCTGAGACAATCTCAAGGCAATGGCGTCAATCAAATCCACCTCGTGGCCTGCATTCTCCAGAGAAGCCGCAATGTAAGCCAACCCTAAAGGTGGGAGAACGCCCTGCCGTTTATCCAGACTTTTGGCAAGCCGGGTATTGATATTGTCCAGATCGTGATATCGAATTAATTGAATTCGCATAGTTTTAGTTTAGGTGATTTAAAAGTTTCATTCAATGAGTTCAACCTTGGAAGACGTTTCCAACGCTTTCGTTTGATCAAGATACCGTGCAAAAAACAGGGTGACCATAACCACCAGCGGCAGCCAGATCCGGTACTCAATAAACCCTCCAATGAACGGCATGCACAGGGAGTAAATCAGGAAAGCAAAAAACAAACCGTAATCCGCGCTCACCACTTTTTTGAACGGCAATACAAAGGCAAGGGCCAGGAGCACGTTTAAAAAGGCTAACGTGAAAAACCATGGCGTTCCGGTAAAAACCTGGACTACCCGGTAATGCTTGCAACCGCCCACCATCACGGTGTAGCAGTACAGGTTATGAAGATTAAGAACCTTCAATACGCCCCAGTAGGTTGCCAACGCAAACAGGAGCAAATAAAAGGATAGAAAGAACGATTTCTTGTCACGTGCGACCACCGAATTGATCCAGACTGCAAACGCAATCAGCATGGCGTAATCCACCCGGTGCAGGGAGATAACAAATGCGAGCAGCGGCAGGCTCCAGACCCAAAGCCAACCCGGTTTTTTCACGATGTGATACGAGAGTACCAGGCCGGGCAACAGAAGGCCGATTCCCCAGTTGTCCCCAAGTCGCAATAGCAGAATGTCCTTTTGAGCGGTGATGACGAACAGGGCGAGAAAACACAATGACAGAAACTGGATTCTCCGATCAGGGGTGAATTTCCGCACCAGAAATAAAAATCCAACAGCAATCAACAATCCGGAGAGAGCCTCGACCAGAAATACCAGAGTTCTCGGCTGGGTTATGCCCAGATGCTTCAGGCCATACACGACCATCGGTACCAGAATCCGGGTGGATTCCGGATTGGAACCGGGCCGAGACCGATACATCCCGGCAGGCCAACGGCCTTCCTGCTTGGCGATTATCTGGGTGAACGGGTCTTTCATGACCTCCCAGTGATTGCCGCCGATATAACGAAGCTGTGCAACGGCATTGATGCCCATCAAAAAGGCAATCGCCAGGACAAACGTCAACGTCAACCATGTAGTCCGGGAAATGGACAAGGGAAATTTCCTCAAAGAATCCTGAAAATCGGAGGCAGTACCCCTCCTCTCTGAATCACTCCACAACGTGTTAAGAGGGGCACTTTCTGAGACACGTTGAGAGCTCATTACTTTTTATTCCTTATCAGATAAAATTGCCATCCAAAAAAACAGACCTGGGTCTGGTTGGCTAGTAGTCTGTCTCATCGTCGAGAATTCTGGCGCTATCAATCCTTATCGGAATGGCAGGGCAGTGGCTTTAAGTTTTTGTGGGAAAACAGGCCGGGCACTTAACCTGCCAACAGGGTCCAGTCACCGATGAATAGTGACTACCCGTAAATGAGATAGGAGAAAAACGAGAGCCAGAAAAGCAGAGTGATCTGGATTTGGCGGTCCTTCAGGCAGATCATGGTGGGAGACCCGCTTTTATGCTCTACTACAGTCAGTTGAAAATACCGGAAGATCGCCACGATCACAAAAACGGCGGAAACGTAGACCCAGCGTGAATTCAGGCGCAGCATGACCTCATCGGTAACACAATACATGATGTAGGAAACGATCGTCACAGCAGCGCACACGCCCATCGCCTGATCGAGAAAGGCAAGGTTGTAACCATCGAGTGATTTGCGGGCCTTCTCCTCTCCCTGGGTGTATAGAAAGTAGTCATCCCGCCTTTTCCCCAGGGCCAGAAACAGTGCTAGCAGGAAAGTCATCAAAACAATCCATACAGATAACTCCACATCGATAAGATACCCTCCCGCAAACAGCCGGAGATCAAAACCGAGTGCGATCGTTACCACATCCACAATCGCCAACTGTTTCAGGTAAAAGGAATATCCCAGGTTCATCAGAAAATAAGCAATGAAGACGGGGAATGCCTTGGGAATGAATATCAGGCCAATACAAAAGGCCGTGCCGAGGCACATCCCGAGCACGAGAGAAGCATGGTTAGTCGAAAAGCGCCCGGCCGCAATAGGACGGTTTTTCTTTTCAGGATGGTGGGCATCTCGCTCCCGGTCGACAAGGTCATTTAAAATATAAACAGAACTGGCCAAGAGGCTGAACGCCACAAACAGTAGAATCAGGCGGGTCAAGCTTTCAGGGTCCGTCATTTTTTCTGCGAAAAACCCCGGCATGAAAACAAACAGGTTCTTGATGTAATGGGGAACGCGCAAAAGATTGAAGTAATCTTTTGATATTTTTGCTGTATTTGACAAAAAGAACCCCAATTGACTGCGGAAAAGTTGAAACTCGGAACTCAGGGCCTGTTGCTTCAATGATCCACCCCTCCTGCTCATCATTTATGGAAAAGATTAAAGGTTCAACCCTTTTCTTTTTCTTCGAACCCACGTTGATCATTTTTATCGGAATAATGGGAGAAGTCCTTGACCTTGAATGAATTAAGGCACAAATTCCTTCATATCCACTAAATGTAAAATTTGCAGTATTTCTGACGAAAAACGGCTCACTATGCAGCAGACAAGGGGTTGGATATTTTTCGGTAGAATCTAAATAACTCTTTTATTTACATTAAGTTAAGCGAGATCTATAATGGTTGGTATATAGCATCAAGTTTTTTTTTCGAAAACCCGCTAATTAAAGTAATGCGGAAAAAGCGTTTTTTGTAAAGTTTCATGCGCTGAAAATCCGACTTTTTGCACCTTTTCATCTAAATCCATGACCACAGCGTCGCTCAATCAGGAAATGGTTAAAGAAACCGAACCCCGGGCGAAAAAGCGGGAAATTGCGATTGTTGTTCCCGCGTTCAACGAATCGACAAACCTTGAGTTGTTTCGAGACGCAGTCCATACGGTCATTAAGGATTTGGATCAATACACTTGGAAGTTTGTATTTGTCAATGATGGCAGCGTTGATGATACCTGGGAAGTTGTGCAACACCTGGCCACTGAAGACAGCCGTATTCAGGGAGTTTCCCTCAGCCGTAACTTTGGAAAAGAAATTGCCCTCACCGCCGGAGTCGAGGCTCTCGACAATATAGACGCTGTCATTCTGATGGATGCCGATTTGCAACACCCGCCGCCTCTCATCGAAGAAATGGTTGCCAAATGGGAGGAAGGATTTCAGGTGGTCGCTACCCAGCGTTCTGCCATTGAGTATTCCTGGTTTCGAGAATGGGGCTCGCGAGCCTTTTACTATCTTCTCAATAAATTTTCCGAGGTCAATATTCAACCCAAGGCGGCTGATTACCGCCTGCTTGACCGCGAAGTCTTGAAAGTACTCAAAACTTTTCAGGAACGCACACGCTTTTTCCGTGGGCTCGTCGATTGGATGGGCTTCAAAAAAACTTATATCAAGTTTGTGGCACC
>JAJDAX010000049.1 GCA_029261615.1 Nitrospinaceae bacterium | reverse complement strand
GTGCACAACAGTTTGCCTGCGCCAATATCCTGCACCAACTCCCCTGGACGGGTGTTGTCGTCTAATTTTTTCTTTATTAGTGTTGGAGCCATAGCTCAAATCCAACGGATGCCTCTATTCATCCAGACACCTCCTGGTTTTTCGACTGGCCGTCCGGAAGATCAACCCACGGGGAAGAATGTTGGTTTTCTCTTTGAGGTGATCCGTTTCGCTGCCAACCACTTCCTGTCAGCCGTGCGTCAGCACTACTCGGTCGTGATTTCTTCGTTTTTCTCAAGTGCCCCGACCATGGAATGCCAGGAGAGGGAGGCGCATTTCACGCGGGAGGAAAATTCGCGCACGCCGACAAACATTTTCAGTTTACCCAGGTGGTGCTCATCTTTTTCAGGATCTAATTCGCCCATTACCATTTTATGAAACTCATCGAAGACAATTTTGGCTTCATCGGTGGTTTTACCTTTCAGGAACGCCGTCATCATGGAGGAGCTTGATTTCGAGATGGCGCAACCTGAGCCCATAAAACTCGCGTCCTCAATAATATTGTCCGGAGTCACCTTGAGGTAAACCGTGTAATCATCTCCACACATGGGGTTGACCCCATGACAGGCGTGCGTGGAGTCTTCCATTTCGCGGAAGTTACGCGGCTTCTTGTTGTGGTCCAGAATGACCTGCTGATAAAGTTCTTTATCGTATGACATCCATCACCTTCCAAAATTAAAAAAAATAATGTTCTACCTGCAAACAAAACATTGAATGCGCTAATCAGGAAAACAGTTTGATAGCTTTTTTCAGACTTTCTGCCAGGGCATCGAGTTCTTCATACTTGTTGTAGAAAGACACCGAAGCCCGGGTGGTCGCCGGCACCTTGAACCGCTGCATAGTTGGCTGAGCGCAGTGATGACCGCCACGACAGGCAATGCCATCCTGATCCAACAGAGTCACCACATCGTGCGGGTGAATCACGTCACTGACAAAAGACAGGATGCTGGCTTTTTTTTCAGCGGTCCCAACGATCTGAACATTGTCTATACCTTCGAGGAGTTTTGTTCCGTACTCGAGAAGACTGTTTTCGTATTCAGCGATTTTATCGATCCCCACAGCCTGCAGGTAATCCACCGCCGCACCCAACCCGATAACCTGAGAAATGGGAGGCGTGCCCGCTTCGAAGCGACTTGGTGGCTTGTTGTACGTGGTTTTTTCAATCGTGACTTGCTGGATCATGTCACCACCGGTGACGTAGGGCGGCATGTCCTTGAGGACTTCCATCCGACCATACAACCCACCGATTCCACTCGGACCATACATCTTGTGCCCTGAGAAGGTATAAAAATCACAATCGAGATCTTTCACATCGAGTTTCATATGCGGCGCACTCTGCGCGCCGTCGAGCAATACCCTGGCACCCACCTTGCGAGCCATTGCAATTATTTCTTTAACCGGATTGACTGTACCGAGAGCATTGGAAACGTGATTGACCGCTACCATTTTTGTGCGACCGCTCAACAGCTTTTCATATTCCTCCAGGATCAACTCGCCCCGCTCATTGACCGGAATGACTTTGAGGACAGCGCCTCTTTCCTGGCACACCACTTGCCAGGGCACAGTATTGGCATGGTGCTCAATATTCGAGATGATGATCTCATCACCTTCATTGATGAATGCCTTACCAAAACTGTGTGCTACCAGGTTGATCGCCTGTGTCGTTCCACTCGTAAAGATAATTTCATTGGGATCCGGTGTGCCCAGCAAGTCCGCTATTTTTTTGCGGGCCTCATCGTACATGCGAGTCGACCCTTCGCTTAAAAAATAAGCGCCGCGCCGGACAGTGCCGTACTCTTCCGAATCAAATTTGTGAACACGATTGATCACCGCCCAGGGTTTCTGGGTAGTCGCCGCGTTATCCAGGTACACCAAAGGATTGCCGTGCACGATTTGTTTGAGCACAGGAAAATCCGCACGAATTTTATCGACATCGAAGGGAAGGGTTTCGACGGCAGAATCAGTCATTCTTCACCTCAAGTTTTTTGAGTAACAGGGTTTTCATATCCGCAAGCACTTCCGGATAGGGCACCTGGCTGATCAGACTTTCCACAAAGCTTGTGGTGAGCAGCTCAGTCGCAAGATCCTCCGCGAGCCCGCGCGTTTTAAGATAAAACAATTGGTCTTCATCGATTTGCCCGACGGTGGCACCGTGGGTGCATTTCACATCATCGGCAAAAATCATGAGATTCGGTTTATTGTCCGCATGCGCCGCATCCGATAGCATCAGGTTATTGATCAACTGATGTGAGGCCGTCAGTTGCGCCCCCTCATTGACAATGACCGTCCCATCAACACTGGAACGTCCCTTGCCATTGATCACATTTTTGAAAAGCTGATGGCTGGTGGTGTGGGCGGCTTCATGGTGAATACGAATGAAGTGATGCGATTGATCCTCGTCAATCAATACGGAAGCATTGGAAAGACTGGCCTCGGCACCTTCACCCTGCAAACGGATTTCACTGTGAACGCGGGCAAGTTTACTGCCACCTGAACCACAAAGCGCGGAGAAACGACTATCGCGCCCCTGGAACACGCGCGTTTTTTCTGTATGCCAGGATTGCGCATCGTCTGCCTGAACGCGCGCAAGCGAAACACTCGCGCCATCATCCAAAATAAAGTCCTGGACTGAATTGACAAAATATCCGCCACCAGTGCCAATGTACTTCGTAACCATTTTAACTTCAGCAGTCCGTCCGGCCCGAACCAACAGACGCGGGTGATGTGTCGTCGAAGTTTTTGCAGCCGTGCCAATCATCAGTACCTGCAAGGGAGTTTCCATAACGGTTCCTGACGCAACTTCAATCAGGAGCCCGCCTTTTAGAAACGCCGCATTGAGACAGGCGAAGACGTCGTTCTCCCCTTCGATGGTTTTTTCAAGATGCGTTTTGATGTCGGCCTGCGACACTGCTTCTTCAAGGGGAATGAGGTTCACGCCTTCAGGCAACCCACTTGTGCTGGACAAACTGGCATCATAAACACCGTCGACAAATACAATGCGGGAATTTTGGCAAGAGGCGTAGGTGTTGGCATCGACAAATGTCGGCTCTACCTGCCCCGCCACCAGTTGAAACACGGTGCTGGCAATTTCGTGCGTATTAACGAAAGTGTACATCTCATGCTTGGGATGTGGGAATCCCAGCGTTTCGAAACGGGCGATGGCTTTATCGTTGATTGACCGAAAGGCGTCACTTGCACCGGACTCAAGAAACTTGCGATGAAGTTCCAGAACGGCGACCTCCCCTTTTTGCTCTGCTATTGCGTCCGACATGGGTCTCCTTTATTTGGCAGGCTCGGTAACGACCCAGTCGTACCCTTGTTTTTCCAGTTCCAGAGCAAGGTCCTTGCCACCGGATTTCAAAATTTTACCCTGTCCGAACACATGCACGAAATCGGGTTGAATGTAATTTAACAAGCGCTGGTAATGGGTGATCATAATGAGCGCGTTGGTTTCGTTGATGAGTTTATTCACGCCTTCAGACACTGCTTTTAATGCGTCGATGTCGAGACCGGAGTCCGTTTCATCGAGTACCGACAGACTCGGATTGAGCACTGCCATTTGCAGGATTTCATTTTTTTTCTTTTCACCGCCTGAGAAACCATCGTTTAGAAACCGATCCTTGTATTTCGGATCCATATCCACCGTTTTCATTTTTATGTCCAGCAACTCATCGAAATCAAGCGGGTCGAGTTCTTCCTCACCCTTGCTTACCAGTTGGGCGTTGTAAGCCAGACGTAGAAACTCAGCGTTGTTGACCCCTGGAATTTCTACAGGATATTGGAACCCCAGGAAAATACCTTTCAGCGCGCGCTGCTCCGGGTCCAGCTCCAGAAGGTTTTCCCCTTTGTAGGTGATAGATCCCTGAGTCACTTCGTAAGACGGGTGTCCGGCCAACACTTTGGACAAAGTGCTTTTTCCCGACCCGTTGGGTCCCATAATGGCGTGCACTTCCCCGGCATTGATGGTGAGCGTAACGCCTTTGACTATTTCCGTGCCTTCAAACCCGGCATGCAAATCTTTTATTTCGAGCAACGACATTGATTGTTTTCCTCAATTGTATGAAATCTTTATTTGAAAATTCCTGCGACCTGTTTCCCATCAGTCATGCGCAAGCACCCATCTAAAAACGAGAGCCAGGCCCTGCGACACTAAGTCTCCGGGCCCGGCCGTTGTTGCTTTTCTGTTCCTGACTAGAATCAGCCGACGCTGTCTTCCAGTTTGAGCGCCAGAAGTTTTTGCGCTTCCACCGCAAATTCCATCGGCAACTGCTTGAACACTTCCTTACAGAACCCGTTGATCACCGCTTGAATCGCATTTTCGCGTGAAATCCCGCGGGACTCAAAATAGAACAACTGATCCTCTGAAATTTTTGAAGTCGATGCTTCATGCTCCAGTTGAACAGAACTGTTGGACGTCTCAATATAAGGAAACGTGTGGGCGGAACATTTGTCCCCCACCAGCATGCTGTCGCACTGCGTGTAGTTCCTCGCGTTCTTGGCTTTCGGTCCGACTTTCACCTGCCCCCGGTAACTGTTGCTCGACCTGTCTGCCGAGATGCCTTTGGAGATGATGCTCGAGCGGGTGTTCTCGCCAATGTGGATCATCTTCGTTCCGGTATCAGCCTGCATCAGACCATTGGTGAGCGCGACTGAATAAAATTCGCCTTGCGTGTTATCACCCAGCAAAATGCAGCTCGGGTATTTCCAGGTGATGGCAGAACCGGTCTCTACTTGAGTCCAGGAAATTTTTGAATTGTCGCCAACGCACTTGCCACGCTTGGTGACGAAGTTGTAGATGCCGCCCTTGCCCGTTTCAGGATCACCGGCGTACCAGTTTTGGACCGTGCTGTACTTGATCTCCGCATTTTCCATGGTGACCAATTCAACGACCGCCGCATGCAATTGGTTGGTGTCGAACTGAGGCGCGGTGCAACCTTCTAGATACGACACATAACTGTTTTCCGCACAGATGATGAGCGTACGTTCGAACTGCCCGGTCTCTTCGGTGTTGATTCGGAAGTAAGTTGACAGTTCCATCGGAGAAATCGTATCCGGTGGAATGTAGACGAATGAACCATCGGTAAACACTGCGCTGTTGAGCGCCGAGTAATAGTTGTCGCCTACTGGCACCACGGTGCCGAGATATTCCTCAATCAGTTCCGGGTATTCCTGTAATGCTTCCGAAATGGGACAGAAAATGATGCCCACTTCCATCAGCTTTTTCTTGTGAGTCGTGGCAACACTGACACTGTCGAACACCGCGTCGACCGCGACATTGGCCAGTTTCTTCTGTTCATCGATCGGGATGCCCAGTTTCTCGAATGTCCGGAGCAATTCGGGATCAACCTCATCCATGCTCTCCAGCACCTTTTTTGGTTTTGGGGCAGAGTAATAAGAGATGTCCTGAAAGTCGATTTTCGGGTAATGCACATTCGGCCACTTCGGCTCTTCCATCGTCAGCCATTTTTTGTAGGCTTTGAGACGGAAGTCGAGCATGAATTCAGGCTCATTCTTTTTCTTCGAAATATGCCGAATGACATCTTCGTTCAACCCTTTTGGCAGGGTATCCGATTCAATGTCCGTAGTGAAACCGTATTTGTATTGACCGCGCTCCTCCAGCACTTCATCAACGCTTTGGGATTTGGCAGAGTCTGTCATATTGTTAAACTCCTAACGAGTTTTTTAAAAGGGTTCTCTAGTAATTCCATATTTCCTGCTCC
>JAJDAX010000048.1 GCA_029261615.1 Nitrospinaceae bacterium | reverse complement strand
TCGGTCGAGTTCAAATGGCTGCAGGATGATACCGCCTATATCAAGATCACCAGCTTTTCAAAGCAAACTAATGAACAGCTCGAAGCCGCCCTGGAGAAAGCAAAGGAGAGAGGCATGCGAGCCCTTGTCCTCGATCTTCGAAGTAACCCTGGTGGCCTGTTGAACCAGTCGGTGCTGGTGGCCAGTCATTTCCTTGAAGAGGGGCGTCTCATTGTTTACACTCGCGGGCGACATGTACGGGACTCTCAGGAGTACGATGCGATGTTTTCCGAAAGTCTGCCCCGTCTCCCGGTAGCCATCCTGATCAATGGTCACAGTGCCAGCGCATCTGAAATTGTGGCCGGCTCTTTGCGCGATTCCGGGAAAGCCATCCTGATCGGAGACAACTCCTATGGCAAGGGTTCGGTCCAGACGATCTTCAGAATGAGTGATGGCTCTGGCCTGCGGCTGACCACATCCAAATACTTCACTCCGTCAGGAATCGACATCACTGAGCAAGGCATTACTCCGGAGATAAAAATCGAGCAGGACCTTCCTCCCGGCCCGGGTGATATTCGACCTTCAAAAAGAAACAAAACGAAACGTCTGCCCCCCAGAGGAAAACCCTTGCTGGTCAAGCAATCAGAAATACGCCAATACCTGAAATCGAAAGGCGTTACCCCGGATCGTGAGCTCGACGCACAGGTACATCTGGCGCGGATTGTTTTAAAAAATTCAAAACCAACCCGAAGCCATACACTTGCCAAGGCACGGGAACTGGTTCAAGATATGCACTACTAACTCAATTACCTCAAACACAACGGAAAATAACAAGTATGAATATTTTGGATATTGACTGGGACAACAACAAAGTAAAAAGTGATTTTCAGGAATGGGATATCATTTCAAACAATGCGAATAAATTCCTGCTGTGCCAGCGGGAAGAGAACGGACGCTTCCGCGCAGCGGAAGCCGATGTCAAAATGATGCATATCTGGGAAGTGAAGGAAATCCGCTATCAGGCACCGGGTGGTGAAAAATTTGTATTTGATGAAGATTCGGGACTGCTCAAGCTATAGGTGGGCTTCCAGCTTGAGTTTTTTAAGGTGAGCCAACTTATCTTTTAATTCAACTTTGGTTTTATCTGCAAAGAAATTCCCCCTAAGGTCCAGCTTCTTCAGTTTGGGAAACCGTTCCGACTGAGCCAGGGCCAACGCCCCCGCATCGCGCACTTCATTCCAACCCAACCCAAGCTGCTCGAGTTTGGTCATCCCAACAGAATCTGCCAGGGCGACAGTTCCTGCGTCCATTAAAAAGTTATGGCGAATTTCCAGCTTTTTAAGGTTTGGGAAGACACCAGATTGAGCCAGCATGGCTCCTGCTTTCTCGGACAATTCGCAATAGCGGAGATCAAGTTTTTTGACTTTTTTTAACCGATCACCCAGCTTGAGAAGCAGTTCCAGACCCTTGTCCCCTATTTTTTTCCCGGAGAGATTGAGCACCGTATCCCCTCTGGTAAATCCCGCTGCAAATACGGCATCATAGTCGATTTCTCTTACATCAAGCTGACCCAAAGCCGGGGCAGCGCAAAACAACATTAAGGTTACAAGTAAGAGCCCTCTCGGGAACCAGGAGGAGGAACGCCTGGGCAACCGTAAATCAGAACGAATCATTCTTCATCCTCGTCATCGCGCCAGGCCGGGCGGTAGGCCATATCTTCATCTTCCTCATCATCCTCATCTGCATAGCCAAGGTCTTCAAGGTCATCTATATGCAAATGACAAAGGCGAGTGCGGCACCGAGCATTTTTGAGCGCATCAAGGCC
Organism: Nitrospinaceae bacterium; assembly: GCA_029261615.1. Next base: position 1,636 of record JAJDAX010000048.1, on the reverse strand, counting down.
CTCTTTTCGGATCCGGTTTCCGGAGAGATACAGGTGGGTCACTTTCTTGAGAACTTCAGAATCCGCGATAGCCGTCGCACCATCATCTTCAATCAAGTTTCCGTACAGCCCCAGCTTTTTTAATTTGGCCATGTGGGGAGAAGTGGCGATGGCAATCGCGCCTTCGTCACTGATCACATTGCTGTACAACTCAAGTTCATTCAGGTTCTTGAAAATTTCAGATTCGGCGATTTCTTTTGCGCCAACATCCCCGATATTATTATTCGGCAGTCGCAATTTTCTCAATCGCTTCAGTTGCTTCGATTGAATCAGAGTGGAAACGCCCTTATCCCCAATATTGTAATTACTAAGGTCCAACGTCCGCCTGTCAGGGCTCAAAAATTGTTTGATGAGGTATTCGACACTTGCCATATCTAGAAACTTTCTCGTTTGAAAATGTGGATTTTATTTAGAGGACAAAAGTATAGCACAATGCCCCGCTTAACCGGACGCGAGGAATTTTTCTCTCACCCGTGATTCCTCATCCTCTCGGGAATGGATCTTCCCTTCAAGTCGTTCCCGACGCAATTCGCGGAAAATCTCCTGAAACAGAGGTCCTGGTTTAAGGCCCATACGTATAAAATCATCACCTGTTAACGAAAGCTCACCCGCCTGTTTTAAATAGGAAAAAAACCGTTCCACACCATGTCTCACCTGTTCATTATTCGAAACCGCCAAAAGCCAATAGGCGGACTCAATAGAGCCGGCAGAAAAAGCATCGTAAGTTTCTTCTGCAGATGAGACACCCTTACCCTCAAACTGTTTTAGAACCCTTCGACATTGGTCTTGGTCCCGTTGCAACTTTTCACCAGTCCTTCCCCTCAGGTCGAGTCGATTCAAAACCTTTTCCAATAGTTTTTCATCAAGGGACCACAACATTCCAAGTAGCCAGACAGACACAGAATCCACTTCTCCAATCGATAACCGATTGTCCGGCTTATCCAGCTCCTCTTTCAATCGTCCCAGGTTGGATTGGTCTTTTTCATTCAGATTGATTTCCGGTTCAATCATTTTTAGCACCCCAAGTTCCTGCAAGCGCCCAAGACAGGGAGGCACATTCTTTTCTTCAAAGATTGCCGCCAGTTCATTCAGGAGTCTATGTCCGCTCAGCTTTTCAATCATCGGGATGCCTTCGATCAACCATGCTTTGGTCTCCTGACTCAATTCAAAACCAAGCCGTTGCTCAAACCTGATAGCACGAAAAATACGGGTCGGGTCGTCAATGAAACTATTTGCATGGAGAACGCGAATGGTTTTTTGATCCAGATCGGACTTTCCCTGGATGAAATCCAGAAGCGACCGGCTGCCATCGGATTCCAGCTTTATTGCCAGGCTGTTGATCGTAAAATCCCGCCGATCCATGTCTTCGCGGATAGTGCTTGCCTGGACGGTGGGGAGAGCAGCAGGCTCTTTATATATTTCACAGCGTGCGGTCGCTATATCCAGATGCGAACCTTCTTTAAAATGAAGCACCGAGGTTCCAAATTTGGCGTGAGGGGTGACCTCAGCATTCAGCTCTGCTGCAAGCTGGCGTGCGAACCCAAGTCCATCTCCCTCTACCACCAGGTCAATATCCAGGTTTTCGATATTGAGTAAA
>JAJDAX010000047.1 GCA_029261615.1 Nitrospinaceae bacterium | reverse complement strand
TTTTTTGGAACCATTGACGCGGCACTCGGTCAGCTTCAACTCCAGAACAAGAGCCACAATATCGAGTTGGGTGTGCGCTGGTACCTGCCGGAGAAAATAAAACGTTCACCAAAAGTGAAGAAGAAACGGCGACGAAAATCCAGTAAGTCTTCGAAGACAAGTCCTAAAAGGAAATCACAGCGTTGACAGATAGTTTTAGAATGCTTTGATGAGAAAATACAGGCTATCGATTATCTGTGTGAAATTGACGCGTGTCATGTTACGTGTTACGATTTCTCATGATTGAGAACTTTCGGCACCGGGGTTTGAAAAGGCTCTACGAGAGGGGTGACAGGAGCCGATTAAGGCAGGATATTGCAGATAAGGCAGAGCTTTATCTTTCCGTTCTTGACAGTGCGGAAACTCTGGAGGAACTGGATATTATCGGGTTTGGCTTTCACCCTCTCACAGGAAATTTGCGAGGATTTTATAGCGTCTCCGTGTCTAGAAACCACAGGATCATCTTCAGGTTTGAAGATGGAAAAGCGCTGGATGTTGATTTAGTGGACTACCATTAAAAAAGGAAGCGACCATGGCGATGAAAAAACCGGTTCATCCGGGCAAAGTTATTAAAAATGCGGTAGAGGCCTCCGGACTGAATGTGACCGATGCGGCAAAAGGTCTGGGGATTACCCGACAAACCCTGTCGCGGGTGATCAATGCCAAAACAGGCCTTTCTCCAGAAATGGCGATCCGTGTGTCCAAAGCATTCGGCAGTACACCGGAGCATTGGCTTAGAATGCAGATGGCTTACGATATGGCTGGCATGCGTGACAAGGCCGCTCGTATCAAAGTGAAACGTTTCCCGGAAGCATCGGGGAAGGTTGTCCCTGCCTGATAGAGATGATTTGTTTTTGGGAACGCTCAAACAAAATTAATCTCTGCGGAGATTTTTTTGAAGAAATAAATTGTTCAATACCAGCCTTCGGTTCTTCCAGACACGAAAAATTCCTTTTATGCCTATCCTTAAAATAGAAATTGGGAGTGCATGTTTACATTACAGAAAGGTATTTGGAAGCCAACTCGTCCGTCATAAAACATTATTTGGATATTAAAACTTCATACAAGCTTATTTCTTCTCCGGAAAATTGAATGGGATATATCTCTTTTATTGGGATTTGATTTCCTATTAAATCTTTAGTGAATTGGGTGATGGCTATTTCTGGATGGTCATGGCCATTCAGATGATTGAAAACTTTTTCAGTCAATGAAAAGTGGTCTCCAAATATTGTGTGATTCATCATTGCGCCTGATCCAATGTTTCCCACGACAACTTTACCGGTATTAATTGCAATTTTTAATGGGATTCCGTTAGCTCGTTTTTTCCAGAAATCCGCAAAATTCATTGCAAGCTCACATGCCTTTACCGCGTGATCAGTCAAGGTTTCGGGGTGATTAAAATAGGCGATGATGGAGCTTCCAAAAAGACGGTCAATAGTGACATTGTTTTCAAGAAGGAAATCTACCGATTGGTAATATCCTTCTATGAATTTGTTAAAATCCAATTTTGTATTTTCTGGCATCAGAAAGCCTATTCCTAACATAGTCAATTCTTTTGCTTCACCTCCCAGGCAAACTTCTCCTTTGGTGCTTTTAAGCATTGAGACAATTTTAGGGTCTAGAAATTTTTCTGTAGGAGGGGGGTTCCAAAACATTTAGAAAACTCTGCGCGAAATATTTATAAAAATATCAAAAGTGGAAAAAATCTTTCTTTTCAGGAGTAGTAGGATTTTCTTCGGTGTTCTCGTCTAAATTATCTACTGGCGTTTCGTTTTGTATCAGATTGATTGTCCCCAGATTGGCCTGATTCTGCTCAAACGGGCAGGTTAATAGTGAATGTTGTTCCCTTGCCTTCTTCACTGTCCAATTCAATTGTTCCTCCATGTTCCTCAATAATTCCGTGAATCACGGATAGCCCTAATCCAGTTCCCTCGCCTTCCGGCTTGGTGGTGAAGAAAGGCTCAAATGATTTTGACCTGGTTTCTTCGCTCATTCCCTTACCCGTATCAGTGAATAGAATCTGAAGGTAGTCTTGTCCGTTTTTTTGAAATGGGCCACAACTTATGGTGATAACTCCTCCGTCGGGCATGGCGTATTTAGAGTTATGGAAGAGATTCAGAAATACCTGCCTTATCTTATCGGGGTCGTATAGTAACTCTACGGACGAATCAGGCCAGTCCCTTACAATCTCAACGTTGTCGATTTTGTATTCTACTTCCACCAAGGCTATCACCCGATCTAAATCATCGATTAAATTTCCCTTTTTATGTTCCAAATCACCTTTTTTTGAAAAGTCCAATAGTGAGCCCATGATTTTTTGGATACGTTCTACTTCATTCATGATTTGGGAAAAATAGTCCTGCATTTTGGGATTGTCTTGCACCTCTTTTTGCAAAATCTGGGTATGCAGTGAAATGATGTTGAGGGGGTTCATGACCTCATGGCTGACCCCAGCAGATAATTCACCCAATCCAGCCAGTTTCTGGGAGGTTAAA
>JAJDAX010000046.1 GCA_029261615.1 Nitrospinaceae bacterium | reverse complement strand
GCCTGAAATTAATGGCTTTTCTATTCAGTATTGCAGGATAGGTGGTCATTGAATATTGGCCACCTTCATTTTATACTGTGAGCGGACATCATAAAATTGTTTTTGGCCATGAGCGGCCCAATATTCAAGGGCTCGCGTGTTGCTGGGCTGGAAAAGTTTTAATTGTTTAAGTGATGTCCGTTAGTAATCTGTCCGACCCCCGACCAAGGATCATCCGGGGTTCACCTTCACTGTTCCGGTTCAGGATCGGGTCTTCCACAAACCTAGCAGACTTTTGCCCGGAAGTTGACAAAAACTTTCAGGCCTTCCATGGGTTCCGTGCCCCTAATTACCCGCAAACGTTTTTATGGTGTCCTTTTTGGTCTGATCGGCCTCGTTGCGCTCGTGGTGGGTCTGGTTTACTTGCAGTTTCGCGACCTGGAAAATTTAAAAATGCTGGTGGTCGAGCAACTTCAGGAACTCACCAAACGGCAGGTCAATATCCAGTTCATCAGCCTGGACTTCACCGAAGGTGTCGGGCTGAAGCTGCATCATCTGGTTTTAAGCGATCCTGCAAAGCCCACTGAAACGTTCACGGCTGTTGAAGCCGGAGTGACCATGGGACTTTGGTCCCTTTTAAAGCAGGACGCGCAAATTCAAAAAGTCAGCATGCGAGGGGCAAAGCTCAAGATCATACGTCAGGGTCGGCGTGATTGGGCCATTGAAGGACTCGGTGATTTTAGTACCCAAAACATGAACGCGGACGGCCAGTTGGAAGAAAACTGGAAACGTGTACGACGCCTTGACCTTGAAGACGCGACATTGATTTTCGTCGATCCCTGGATAGCAGAAAAAAAACCGATCCGGCTGGTAGCACAAAATGTCAATGTGTCGCTATCCAAACCGTTGCTCGAAATGGCCCTCCTGTTTTCGCTTGAAGGTAACATGGCCGGGCCGCATAACCTGAAGTCTCCATTCAGGATAAATGGACGTTGGAAAGAATCAGAAGAAAATCCGGGAATGCCTGAATTGCAGGGCAGCTTGCAGCTGGTTAGTGGTCACATCCCACTGTTTGCAAAGTATCTCGATAAAGTGTTTGCCATCCTGCCAAAAGAAAAATCGATCTCCACCGATTCTGAATTCACCTGGAACCCGGGAAAGCGAGTCAGCTATAAAGGAAAAGTTTTTATTTCCCAAAACCATCGACCTATACCTGAAGAACGATTTAGTTTTCCCAAATCACCTGAAAGTAGCATCGACTTTGATGTGACGGTCAAGCCCGATCTAGTGGAGTTCAATCGCCTGGATTACCGCGAGGGTTCCTTTGGTTTTAAGGTCAAGGGCGCTTATGTGGGGCATTCAAAGAAGGACCCAAGGGTTAGGCTTAATGTATCGAGCAGTCCGTTTGCGGTTGATAACACCATGCAGTTGTTGCCCTTCAAACTGTTCTTTCCCAAAACGCACGAAGCATTCCAAAAACGGTTTGTAAAAGGGATGTTGGAAATCCGGACGTTTAACTTTAACGGGACCCTGAATCAATTAAATCACCTGGCTCGTCCGGAAAATCTGAAACGCCTCAGAGCGGAATTGTTTTTGGAAAATGTTGATTTCGGATCTGAACTGCCGCAATTGAAGCAGGTAACCGGTGGCCTCCAACTGATGCCCGATAAAAATGGTATCAATATCAGTCAGGCACAATATCAGGATTTTTTAATCTCCGGATTGTCAGGAAATGTCACCTCGGTCATGGATCACCCTGTTGTTAGCTGGACCGTTGACGGGCAGTTCAAGCTGGAGGAATTGAAGGGGATGCTGCGGCAGATAATGGACACGCGGTCGTTCGAAAAACAGCTCGCCTATTTTAAGGACTTGAAAGGAAAGGGCAGTGTGCACCTGCATTTCCGCGGTCCGCTTGAAGAGCCTGAAAAACTGGAAATTGAAGGGGCCATGCTACTGGAGAATGCATCTTTCAAACAGGACCTGCTGATCAAGCCGTTTGAAAATATAAAAGGACGAATTCGTTTTACCAACCGACCGGAGAATGTTGTATTGAAGGAGGGGGACGACACGCTGCCTTGGGAAGTGAAGCTGGAGGGGTTCTCGGGAAACCTTGGGCAGCACATAATCACCGACCTTGCCGGTGAGACGACGCTTGAAAAAGGCAGCCCGGTACGACGCGTTTATGGCAAGGTAAAACTGGGGTTGCTGGAGGCCGCCGAACTTGCATCCGGCTCCCTGCTCGGCAGGTTTAAATCGGTGCTTGAAAATGTGAGTTTCTCAGGCGGCGAGGTGCTGGTTGATTTTCGCGGTCAAGGTGCCGAGTTCAGCCTCGAACCCTCGGGCCCACTCGGGTTTGTTGAGGTGAAAAAAGTCACGCTGCAACACAAGTCGGGATTCCGTCCTTTAATGGATGTGTCCGGGATTTTGTTTTTCGACGAGAACAAGATTCGCGTGGAAACCAAAGAAGCCTGGTATGGGGACTCGCCAGTAAAAATAAAAGGCCAATACCTGTTCATGGATTCAAAGAATCCGGAATTGGTATTGCGT
>JAJDAX010000045.1 GCA_029261615.1 Nitrospinaceae bacterium | reverse complement strand
TTCTAAAAAATATTTCCTTGATTGTTTCCTGTTTTCCGGTGTCAACATCTACCACCACATCATCCGGCTCCAGCTTTCCATCGGCAAGCTTGTTACGAATATCTTTTAATAAAAGAGGTCCGGATTTGGTTCCATCTTTTATTACCCAGAAATTTTTCCGATAAAACTCGAGTACCTTTGAATGCCGGGACAATTCTTTTTTGGCTCTTAAACCGAAATAGATACCCAAGCTCACCATTCCAAACAGGAAAACAAAGGACCATTGCCCTCCAGAAAGAACTATCGTGTCATAAAGGCCATGTATCAGGATAACCAATAGGGTTCCGCCGGCAAAAATCCTATTGGCGTTGGGACTGAATTTTGCGGTCCCAATGAAGTAACCCAGAATCATTCCCAGAAAGGCGTGACCTGGAACAGCGGTGATCATCCTTAGAATGCCTACCGAATGGCCGTAGGAAAACACATAAATAATATTTTCAAAGGTGGCAAACCCGCACCCCATGATCCCGCCATAAACAAGGCCATCAAAAGGCTCATTAAACTGGCGGTCTTCATAGATAAAGGCCTTGAGAAAAAGCACTTTGCACATTTCCTCCACCAGGGCGACAACTAAAAAGGCGTAAACTATGTCATCCCATCCGAATGCCAGTCCACTCCTATCCAGTTCAAACGCCACACGGAGCGTGTCCTCTATATATCCCGAAGGAAATACCGCGAAACCGCCTAACAGAAAACTTTTCACCACCATCCAACGGGGTTCTGGTTCCCATTTGTCTGAATAGTACAGGTAAATGGCAATAGCGATTCCGGGTCCGACAGCTAAATAAAGCAGGTGGAGGAATTCCATACAACCAATACCAATAAGAGAGATTTAGAAACAAAACCTTATTAAGGGTCCCCAATGTATCGAGGTTCAACGCTACTTTAATATTCCCAAAATAAAGAGGGCAAGTTCTTTATTGCCTATAGGTTTGCTCGATAGAATGAGAAAGGCGTTTTAATTTTCGGTCGTCCTTTAGAAGGTTTTTGACATATGAATAATGAAAGGAAACCGTTCGGCATGATTTTACTCCAAAACGGAGGCCCAGATTCCTCTTAAACTTTGTTTATTAAACAATGATGTGAAGACTAATTGCCAGTTGGAATGGCAAACCGCTCCATAAAGTAACCGAGGCAGTCCTGATGGACGATATGCTCATTGGTTGTAAACATTGAGGGTACGACGGCTCGTTTCAAGCGGATTTCTGTTTCAACGTATTCAAAAATATCTGATTCTATTTCGTCATCACTTTCGTTAACCACAGATAATTTCATCTCCGGGTTGTGTCTCCAACCGATCAGTGAATTGGCGGGCAGTTCGTGAAAGTTTTTCTGGTCGAGATTCTCGATAAAGCAGAAATCCTTGTCAGGCGAATTGTTGTTAAAGGCTATATTGCTTTCGGGTGGGACACGTACGCGAGCGATGGTGTGATAAACACGCGGGTCTTCCTCGCCTTTCCAGTCCTGTGGTATTTGTTTCAGGTGCAGGCATTTCTCCAGAAAATCATAAACATGCTGGACTCCCGATGGATCTCCCGGTTGCCCGGCTTCTATGGTGATGGAAGGACAAAACTCGGCCATGGCAATGGACAACACTTCCTTGGGACGGGTGAAGTACACAAGGGTTTCACTGAATAATTGGGCCAGGTTTATGAAGGGGGCATCCAGCTTATTGATGCAGGAATAGTGAGGGTTTTTACCCGATGTATTGTGTATGTCGATGGATGCAAATGCGCCTGAACTTTTTACAATAGAAATGATTTCCCGAGCTAATTCGATTTCTTTTCTGTCTCCCCCGTTCCAGATGCGATTGTAGTCTGGCTGATGATCTAAATGTCGCTCATTTAATTTTGCGGCTTCCACATTGCCTATCAAAATATCAAGAGGTCTTGGCAGGGATTTACCAATGTCTATGTAGGTTTTAATCAGCTTCTGGATCGCTTGAATGCCTGTTGGCTCGTTGCCATGCAGTAGTGTTGCCAGGAAAAGGGGTGCTCCGGATTCGCCTTCAATATGAATCAGCGAGGGACCGGGCAGGATTTTATGCAGCTCACCGGGGGCTGCATCCAGAAATCCTTCGGGCGGTGAATCGAATCGGTTTAATTGCATTTTTAAAGGGCCCATTGGTGGACGGGTAAGTTCCGTTGTTGGTTTTCAAAGTAAGCGTTTGTCATCTGCTGGAAGTCCGGTCCATGTTTTGCGATGAATCCTCTTTGCCAGGCAGTCCCGTTCTGTCGTGTCTTAATTCGATTGCCAATCACTTCGCTCAGATAATAGTCGATATCCACCTGATGCACTCCGGATTTTTGCAGGCCTTTTATTGCATCCGGAAGAAATGATTGTTCCAGTAAGGTTTGAAGCATTACCGGTTTGCCGCCTATCCATTTGATGTCTGCCTTCAAGCCATGTTCTGCAGCCTCATAAAAATTTTCTTTCGCATGCTCAAAAGGGATGTCAAATTCAAGGGGTATTTCTCTTATGGCGTAGTGTCTCATCAATCCAATAAAAAATGCGATGTTGGCGATGGTGTCCGTAATGCTTGGCCCCGCCGCCGGGGTACGGTGTTCCAGCCTGAGGTGGGGGTTGCCCGAACTGGACAAACCGATCAGGGGCCGCGTCCATCGCCAGATGGTTCCATTTTGCAGGCGCAGGTGGCTGAGCCAGGAAGGGTCGTCATCAAGAACCATTGGCAGAAGAATCGGAAATCCGTCCAGATTTTCAAGGAAGGGTTCAAACAGCGACTGCCGGGCATAGCCGGTTCCAAACGTTACGCGATTGATGTTAAGTCCGTGACAGTCGGGAAAACTGGCGACGGATACGGATTGCTCAAATAAAGGTATACGCGTTTCATCCCACAGATCTTTGCCGAACAGGTAAGGCGAGTTAGCAGCTACCGCGACCATCGGAGCAGAAAGTATCTGGGAAAGGTTGTATTGTCTGACGGCTTCGTCCGCCTTCACCTGACAATGGATTTGCAGGGAGGTTGCGACCGCTTCCAGCATGACGTCATAATGCCGGGCGTGGATAGAATCCTTCCCCTCAATTTTCAGTTCCAGCGGTTCACCATGACGCAAATGAAGTACTTGCCTGTTTAAAGCGAGGTAGCGATTCAGAGAAGACATGTGATTGAGCGTCAACATATTATCCTGAATCGTTGGCAATATTCCAATGGCCAGAATATTGGAGTTTATTTTTTCTGCCTGGGCCGAACACCTGGCCCAGCACCTGGATAGTTCGGATTCCAGGTGACTCAGAAAATTTCCTTCGATTGAACAGGGTGTGCTGTTGATTTCAAAATTGAACTGAGACAGTTCCGGGACAACGAGGGGATCGCCAAGATTTTCCAGAAAGGCTTCATTTACCGGGGCAGGTTGATGTTGCTTGTCCATCAGCCACGCTTCTAACTCAAAACCACACTTTCCAGCAGTGGATTCAAAATCATTATTCTCAAACCAACCCTTTAGAATTCGGGACTCGTTTCTCAACTTGTGCTTAAATTCCTTGTAATCCTCGCTGGAAAAATCCCAGCGTGAGATTTCATCTCCCATAGTGTATTAACCGAAAAAATTGTCAGCGTTCTCGAATGAAGGAGCTCAATACTACATTTTACTATAGGAGAGTGACAAAAAGGAAAGGCTTATTCAAGTGAGTGATGGCTGGATTAGAACCGGTAGTCGAGGGCGATGCCCTGGCGGGCGGAACTGACCATGGGGCGAACCATGAGTCGGGGGGCGTCCGGGTTGCTGTGCATTTTATGCAATGCGGCTGCGGTGAAATAACCAATTGCCGCTCCAAAGAAAACATCCGACGTCCAGTGAACATTATCGTTGACCCGCGAAAGGGCGGTCATCGTCGCAAGCGTGTACGCCAATGGTGGGACCCAGACGTGGCGTTCGTATTGTTTCGCAAAAACAGTCGCAATAGCAAATGCTGTGGTGGTGTGCCCGGAAGGAAAAGACAAGCCTTCACCCGCGAAGGGGCCGCTAAAATTATCCGCTTCGGTTGTGCTGCTTGGGCGTTCTCTTCCTATTAAATGTTTCAGCGTCAAGGTGAACGCGCCGGATAACAGAAAACTTTCTGTGGCGAGGAGGGCGGTACTTTGCAGTTCTTCATCGTCACGCAGGAGTCCTGTTAAATAGAAGAGCGACAGGTACGCCGCGGCATAGCCTCCATCCCCGGCTATTTCTCCAACTTTAAAAAAATCTTTGCGTGTCTGGCTGGGGTTGTCGACAATTTCCTCGCTTATTGTTTCATCAAGGAAACCGAGAGCAACCGTAGTTCCGCCAATCAATCCTGCAGTCAGCCAGTCTTTGGAGTCCCAGTGAAGTGGCGATGTGACCAGTTTAAAGCCGTCCGTAACGAAACCCTTAAAGTAGTCTGTGTTGAGTTTGACATCAGGGTGAGGGTGAGGCGCTACCTTGGATTTTTTTGAGCGGCTGG
>JAJDAX010000044.1 GCA_029261615.1 Nitrospinaceae bacterium | reverse complement strand
TTGAAGGGTCCGTCACAGTAAAGGTCTCACCGCTGGCAGCGTCAACACGCTTGCCGCCGATGAGCATTTTATGGGACGATTTTAAAAACTGCTGGACCTCTGAAATGGGTTCCGGTATGGCGACGGTGTTCATAAGTGTCTCTCTTTTGAGTATGTGGAAAAAGGAACGTTTGAGTTCCCAAAATATATTTAGAATTCGTAATGCGATAATTTTATAGTGTCCGTTCTGATTTGAAAACCTTTTTTAAATGATTTTGCCCAACCTGCTAATATAGGTTGCTGTTAAGCTATTTGAGGCCTTATGGGTTACCCCTGGGTCATCATGAACTCGATTAAATACAATCATTTCCTATGCAAGACCTCTCAAAGCCCGGTCACTACATTCTTTTATTCAGCCTGCACGGGTTGATCCGTCATCGCGATGTGGAATTGGGGCATGATGCGGATACGGGTGGTCAGGTCAAATATGTTCTGGAGATGATGGAACATTTATCCCGCCAACCCGAGATTGCACGCGTCGATTTATTCACCCGCCAGATAAAAGACAAGCGATATTCCTCTGATTACTCAAATCCTGTAGAGCCGATCAACGATACTTCACGCATTGTCCGTCTACCCTGTGGCGGTGCACGGTATATCAGAAAAGAAAAGTTGTGGCCCCATCTTGATGAGTACATAGACCACGCTCTCCGATTTTTAAAACATGAGCCCTATTCCCCCGGCTGGGTGCACGGTCATTATGCCGATGGAGGTTATGTGGCCATGCGGCTTGCGGAATATTTTGGAACCCCTTTTGCTTATACCGCCCATTCGCTTGGCCGGCCCAAACTGGAAAAGCTGATTGATGAGGGTGTTAAACCAGAGGAGATCGAAAGGAATTTCGACATAACGCGTCGGATCGATATTGAAGAAAAAGTGCTGGAGCGATCGGACCGTGTGTTTGCCAGTACCCGACAGGAAGTGGAGGAACAGTACGGGTTGTACGATAATCATCGCCTGGCGGACTACACAGTTAACCCACCCGGACTCGATCTCCATCGGTTTTATCCATTCAATGATGAAGAACATGTGGATATTCTGGGGGAGGAGGCACGCGATTCCTTATTGAAAGAACTGAGTGGATACTTTTCACAACCGGAGAAACCTCTGATTCTGGCCTTGTGTCGGCCGGATAAAAGAAAAAATATTTCCGCTTTGATCCATGCCTTTGGGCAGAGCGAAGCCTTGCAATCGAAAGCCAACCTTGCTGTTTTCCTGGGAGTCCGCAGAAACATGCAGGAGATGGAGGAGGGCGAACGCGCGGTGCTCGCAGATGCCTTGATGTTGATGGATCAATACGGGTTGTATGGCAGGATGGCGCTGCCCAAAAAACCCGGGTTCCAGTTTGAAGTTCCGGAGTTGTACCGGATCGCGGCCCGACTTAAAGGCGTGTTTGTGAATCCAGCTTTGACCGAGCCGTTTGGTATCACTCTTTTAGAGTCAGCGGCGTGTGGCCTGCCCATTGTCGCGACCAACCACGGGGGGCCTGTCGACATCGTTAATAATTGCAGGAACGGAATTCTAGTCGATGTTGGTCAGATGGATCAGATCAATGAAGCGATCCTTAAAATTCTGGACGACCCGGATTTATGGAAGGAGTTCTCAAACAACGGAATAGAAAATGTTCGAAAGATTTATGGCTGGGATTCCAGCGTCCAGCGTTATCTCAATCGGTTGGTTCCGGAGCCACAATCCGATTTAAAATCAATCAGCATGGTCAGAAAAGAAAATCCTGTTGCGCAGCGACTGCTGCGTGTTGAGAAAATGGTGATTTGTGATATTGACAACACACTGACCGGGGACCCTGAAGCAACGGCGCGACTTATTGAATTGCTCAACCAGAATAGGGAAAAAGTTGCCTTCGGAATCGCGACAGGAAGGACCATTGAATCTGCTTTGCAACACCTTGAAGAAAATAAGGTGCCGGTTCCGGATATTCTGATCACTTCTGTGGGTAGTGAGATATATTATGCCGGAGCTGATTTTAAGGATGCAGGCTGGACAACTCACATCAACTACAAATGGGAACGGGAAAGAATTCGTGGGCTGTTATCGAATTTGTCCTTCTTAAAACCACAGGAAACAGAGACAGAACGGCAGTTCAAAATCAGTTACTATCTGGAGCCAGATGTCCAACACCTGCAGGCGATTCACGATCTTCTATCTGGAGAAAGGTTGAAATACAATTTAATATTTTCACACCAGCAGTATCTCGATTTGCTTCCTCAACGAACCTCCAAAGGCAAGGCGCTGCGATACCTGAGCTTCAAATGGAACCTGCCGCTGAACCGGTTTCTGGTGGCCGGGGATTCCGGAAACGACGAAGAGATGTTGAGAGGTGAGCCTTATGGGATCGTGGTTGGAAATTATAGTAAGGAGATGGAAATGTTGAGAGGGAAATGGCGCGTCTATTTTGCAAAAGAAACCCATGCTGCTGGTGTGCTGGAAGGAATACAGCATTACAGTTTTCTGGAGATTTCAAATGACTGATGCTAATCCTTCGGGATGTCCATTTGATGAAAATGAACTGAAACTGTTTGGTGATTTCATTGTTCAGCTAAGGCAAGGGGAAAACGGTCATTTATTGCGTAACGATATAGTCCTGCAATTTGATTCTTTCCGTGATGAAAATAAAAATCAAGCGTTTGAGCCCAAACTGCTGGAGAGCGTCTATGGAAAGCTAAAGCATATCCAGGAATTGCTGTTATTTGAGGGCTGTACGGTATTTCAATACCGGGAGGGGCCGGCGCGGTATCAAATGTTTTCTCTTGTGGAAGGCGCACAGGCTCTGGAGACGGTGAGGGCGGATGTTTTTTTGGAGTACCGTGAAAAAATAGCGGGTATTAAGTCCATTTCTCCTGAAAAAAAACTGGAGATCGATTTTGATCCATTTTATTCGTCCAGCCCAAAGGTGCAATCAGATGATGAGATTGGAAGAGGGCAGAATTTTTTAAATGATTATTTGTCCGGAAAATTTAACGACAAACCCGAAACCATGCAAGAAAGCCTCCTTCAGTTTTTGAAATCGCGCGTCCTGGAAGGTCGTTCGATTTTGCTGGATGGAGATGTCGTTGCCGATTTGCCGCAATTGAGAGAGTCGCTTAATAAATCAGTGGGATTTTTAGCTACGGTTCCAAATGAAATCTCAATTGCTTCCTTACAGTCTTCTCTGGAGAAGTGGGGGATACTGCCGGGTTTCGGGGATTGTCCTGAACGGATAATAAAAAACCTGGGGCTGTTGAAAAAAATATTAGACGCACCTGATTCATCCGACCTCGAGACCTTTATGTCAGCGCTTCCTCTTGTGTCCAGAGTGGCTGTCATCTCACCACATGGATGGTTTGGGCAGGAGAAGGTGCTGGGTCGACCGGACACCGGCGGACAGATTGTTTATATCCTCGATCAGGTCAAGGCGTTGGAGAAGTTTCTGGGGGCGATGCTAAAGACGGCGGGAGTTGAGGCCGCTCCAAAGATTCTTGTTCTGACCCGTCTGATTCCGGAAAACGACGGCACCTCCTGTGATGAACGGCTTGAACAAATTCAAAGTACAAATAACAGTTGGATATTGCGAATTCCCTTTAAAGATGAGAATGGAAAAGCAGTGCCCCACTGGATATCGCGTTTTCATATCTGGCCGTACCTTGAGCAGTTTGCAATGGACGGTAAGGATGAATTGATTGCAGAATTTGGCGGGCAACCGGACCTCATCATCGGTAACTATTCTGACGGAAATCTGGTTGCATCGTGGCTGGCTTCCAGGATGGAAGTGCTGCAATGCAATATTGCTCATGCCCTGGAAAAATCGAAATACCTTTTTTCTGCCCTTTACTGGAAAGACATGGAAGCGAATTATAAATTTTCCCTTCAGTTTACGGCAGACCTTTTAGCGATGAACCAGACCGATGTGGTTATTTCAAGTACAGCGCAGGAAATTGCAGGAACCGACAGTGTGATGGGGCAGTATGAATCGTATTTTCTTTACTCCCTGCCGGAGTTGTATAAGGTCACGAATGGAATCAACCTGCGTCATCCCAAGTTCAATGTAATCTCGCCTGGAGTTGAGGAAACCGTATATTTTCCACATCATGAACGTGATCGTCGTTTCCCGGACAATATTCGAAATTTAGAGACACGTCTTTTTGAAGATGAAGGTGCTGATATCTTCGGCAATCTGGAGCATCCGCAACGAAAACCGATATTCACCATGGCGCGTCTCGATAAAATTAAAAACCTGACCGGGTTGGTAGCTGCCTATGGTCAGGATGAAGAATTACAGGAACTGGCAAATTTGATTGTTGTCACCCGTACGGTGCGTGAAGAAGGTGTGACAGACGATGAGGAAATGCAGGAATTGAAAAAAATGGTTGAACTGATAAACCGTTACAACCTGCAGGGCAAAATCCGTTGGGTGGAAAATGAGTCGCGGGAAAACGGAGCCGAGTTTTATCGGATTGTTGCCGATAGAGGCGGTGTGTTTGTGCAACCGGCTCTTTTCGAGGCTTTTGGATTGACCGTGCTGGAATCGATGGTCAGCGGACTCCCCACCTTCGCCACGCAGTTTGGTGGGCCTATGGAGACGATTCAGGATGGCGTGAACGGATTCTGGGTGAACCCTACCCAACCGGAACTGTTAAGTGGGCCTGTGCTTGCTTTCTTAAAAGCCTGTGAGAAGGAGCCGGAATACTGGAGACAAATTTCACGGGCAGGTATTGATCGAGTGAAACAATCCTATACCTGGAGTCTGTATTCTGAAAAGCTGATGAAGTGCGCGAACCTTTAC
>JAJDAX010000043.1 GCA_029261615.1 Nitrospinaceae bacterium | reverse complement strand
TGGGTCAAAGATGTTTTCGGGTTGATTGATGGCAATACTCTTTTAACCGCATCCTTTCTGTTGGCAGCGATGGTCTTGCCGACGATCATGACACTTGCTGAGGATGCCATGCGTTCAGTTCCTGCGGAATACCGAGATACGGCACAGGCTCTCGGCCTGACTTCTTCAGAGATTTCTTTTGGCGTGGTGTTGCCACAGGCATTGCCCGGGGTTGCGGGTGCAGTGTTGTTGGGGTTGGGACGGGCCATGGGCGAGACCGTGGCTGTGATGCTGGTCATCGGGGGATTGGATCTGATTCCTCAACCCTGGTTTGACATCACCCAACCGGGTCAGAGTATTCCTTCTAAACTGGGCCGTGAAGCCGCTGAAGCACTGGGCTCTGGCGTACACTGGAACGCATTGATCGCTTCGGGTTTGATTTTATTTTTGATGGTCATCATGATCAGCCTCGTGGGTACCCGGTTACTTAAAAGGAAAACAGCATGAGTCGTCATCTAATTGATGTTGTTATGAGGCGAATTCTTGCCTCCTGCGCCGTGGCCGGTTGCAGTCTGCTGGTATTGATTCTTACCGCTATTTTGTGGCGCGGTCATTCTGCTTTCAGTCTGGGTTTTTTGTTTTCAGCACCTGGCGATTTTGGCGAAGGCGGTATTTTGTATCAGTCGTTGGGAACGCTTCTGCTCATGCTGGGAGCTGGCATATTGAGTTCACCCATTGCTCTTGGAGCAGCACTTTTTCAAACCGAAATTCTGAGGCCCGGAAAAGTTTCTGAAATGTTCCAACTGTTGATGTATTCCCTGAACGCAGTGCCTACTGTTTTGTTCGGGTTGATTGGATTCATGGTGTTTGGTGTCTGGCTGAACACCGGAGTATCCTGGGTTACTGGAGTTTTAATATTGGCAATCATGATTTTGCCGACGGTGCAAACCGCGATGCGTCAATCGATTGAAGCGATACCAGACCATTATCAGGATGCGGCGCGAGCGCTCGGTTTATCCACCTGGCAAAGGGTGCGGGCGGTGGTGTTGCCGCAGAGCGCTTATGGTCTCGTCACTGGAGTTTTGCTCGGGCTGGCCCGGGCTGCGGGAGAAACAGCCGCCATCATGTTCACGGCAACGGTGTTTTCCGGCATTCTGTTTCCAACATCCCTGACCGACCCCGTCCTCACCCTGCAAACCCATATACTCACACTGGCTCAGGAAGCGGTCGACCCTAACACGCTGGCCAACGCCTGGGGTGCCGGGTTCGTGCTTATCTGTATAGTGTTCTTCCTGATCGGTCTGTCTCTCGTATTCCGCTCCCGGTTTGTCCTGGAGGCCGATTCATGATTCCAGTTTCATCCATGATTAAAGTTACATCACTCTGTGTCCATTTTGGCGATGACCTTGTGCTGGATAACATCGACCTGGATCTTCCGACCAACAGTATCATTACATTCTCCGGGTCATCGGGGTCTGGCAAGTCAACTCTGTTACGTAGTCTTTGTCGAATGAATGACCGGCTGGCAGGATTTTCCCTGACCGGTTCTGTCGAAATTTTTGGCAGGGACATTTACTCTGGAGACACGGACCTTTGCGAATTACGTCGCCGGGTCGCTCTATTTTTTCAAAAACCCTGTGTGTTTCCAAAAAGCATTTATCAGAATGTGATTTTCGGATTGAACTACCATAGATCCAAAGAACGATCCCTGTTTCCTGCATTGGCGGAGCAGGCACTGATTCAGGCCGGGTTGTGGCATGAAGTGAAAGATCGACTGGAAGCTCCGGCCATGGCATTGTCCCAGGGACAGCAGCAACGCCTTGCCCTGGCACGTACGCTGGCACTCGAACCAGAGGTATTGCTTTTGGATGAACCAACAGCCTCACTTGATCCCGAATCAGCTCGAGTGATTGAAGAGTTGGCGCTGTCTCTGAAATCTTCTCGCACACTGGTGTGGGTGACGCACGATCCTGCTCAGGCGGGTCGTATTGGCGACTGCCAGGTGATGCTTTCTCAAGGCAGGGTTGTCACCCGGGATCAAAGAATTCGCAAAATTTCCTGAGTTACCAAAGTACTTCAGCTTCTTATCGCTGCTTTTATTGCACCGGTTGAAATACTATAATGAGAGATCAACCTTTCGAAGCCGGTCATGAAACCCACCATTGCTCAAAAACCACGAACTGTTTTTACAAGCCCGGATGACAACTGGACAACTCTGGGCGACCAGTTGCGGCAGAAGTACCCGGAACTTGTCGAGCAGGTGACACAGCAGGAATCTGATCAGGTGGTGGGACGAGTTGTCGACCAGGTGTGTGACCTGTTTCCTTATGAATGGGAAGATGAAAATGCCTTCTACGAGGGCATGATTTTGATGATCCGGGGCCACAATGTGGCGGCTCTCGGCGTGTTGACTGAAATTTGCGAACAGGATCCGCAGGCCTACGCGGCGCAATATTTTCTCGGTTACGTGTGTGGCAGCATGGGGAAGTACAGGCAGGAGGTTGAATGCTATCGCAAAGCCTTGCGCTTGCGTCCGGACATCGGCCAGTTCTATTTTGATCTGGCCTGTTCCTATGAGGCACTTAAGAACAAGTCCAAAGCCTATGAAGCGATGAAGCGGGCGGTTAGCCTTGAATCGGATTTTGCAGTGCTCGATCACTGGCTGACCTTTGCATCGGACAATCTGGGCCGGTATCTCGACATTTATGGAAATGAGGAAAAAGCACAGGCGGAAAAAGCACGCTGTGTCTCCATGGCTTATTACTTGATGGGCAATGCGTATCTTGAATTTGGTTTGAACGCTTCTGCGCGGCAGGCATTTAAAAACTCTGTGCGCGTCGAACCGGATTTTTCTTCGGCGTATTTCCAGCTCGGTGCCCTTCACCTTAAAAAATTGCGCAATGCAAAACGCGCTTCTCAATACCTTGGAAAAGCGGAGACCCTCTTCAAGAAAAAAGGGGATGCAAAAAATGCCCGTTTTACGCAACAGCTGATAAAGGAAACCGGGCAACCAGAGGATCAGGAGTCGGCATCAGATGAATGGCTACAGGAAGGGTTGCGTCTTCACAAGCAGGGGCGTTATCAGGCTGCAGTGGATGCCTATAAGATGGCCGTCAAATTTCGTCCTGATTTTCTGGATGCTTACTACAACATGGGTATCGCTTATGGCAGCCTGGAAGATCAGGGCCTCGACACGCTTGGAAGCGCGATTGGGGCCTTCCGGCATTCCATCCGGCTGGGACCCGAATTTATTCATGCATATATTGCCCTGGGGGCAGCATATCTCAGACAGGGGCAGGCTGAAGACGCAGTGGATCTGCTGGAAAAGGCGACAAAGTTTGCACCTGAAAACCCGAATCTGTTTTACTATCTGGGAACTGCCTACCGTTCCACTCAACGCTACGATGACGCGGTGCGGGTGTTGGAGCATTCCGCAAGGTTGGCCCCGGATTCTGTTCACGCCCGATTCACACTTGGACTTGTGTTAATGGATTCCGAGTTGTTTGAAAAGGCAGCAATTGCTCTAAAAGAAACCCTGCGAATCAAACCGGACCTTACCGATGCTTATCTCCTGCTTGGCCAGTTGTATGCAACCCAGTTAGATAATCCGGAACAGTCCAGATTATTTTTGGAAAAAGGCGAAAAGCTCTGTGTCAAACTTAAAGAAATTCAAAAAGCAGACAAGATTCGAGAAATCATTTCCCAGCTTGCAAACTGAATCGATAGTGCAGGCTCTCAACTTTCCAAAAGGCAAGCACGTCCCGGTATCTACAGGTCTGTTGTTTGTGGGAATTGTTCTCATGGGCATGATTCTGTTATCCGGTGCTGGAGTTGCTTTAGATAGCAAAGAGGGTACGCAGGTCTCTTACGCTAGCCTGGAGAATCTGAGTGTGGATGAGATGATCTCAAAGGCGATTGTTGGGACCCTGTATTACGATTTTGATCATTGGCTTCCCCATTTCCGTAACCGGATTGCCATGCTGGAACAAAAACCACCAACCATCTCCAATCGCCTGGAGTTGATGAAGTGCCACTTTTATCTTGCCGGCTTGCTGGCTGAGTTGTCCCATGTGTTGTCATTTACAAGCAAGTTTAAGATCGATTCGATCCGGGATGATTTTGACCGCAACAGCAAGCGCTCCAAACAGCTTGCCGAAAACATTCTGGAGATGGAGGGCATCACCAAAGATCAACAGGCTGAAGCCTATTTTTATCTGGGAGCTTCCGAGGGGTATGTCGGGATTGTTGAGTATGGTGCCGGAGATATATTGTCGGCTTTAATGAATGGGTTGAGTGCGGACAATCATTTTGAAGACGCGCTTGACCTCGACCCGCAGTACAACGATGCCTACGTTGGTCTCGGCGTTTATGAATATGGCAATACTCGAATCGGGGGCATTGCCAATTTCCTGATGCAAGGTGGGCAGGACCTACGGTTGCAGGGACTGAAACGTATTGAGCACGCCCTCAAAGGGCCTATTCTGTCCCGCCCGCTCGCACTCAAAACGCTCATCTGGTTTTACATTTCAGAAGAGATCAATCCGGACAACGCATCGACCGCAAGCGATGAACCCTTGTCTCCAGTGCTTTGCCGCAAGCGTGCCTTGGAATTGTTGGAGGAGTATGAGTCGCGATATTTCAAGGAGACGGCTCCGAAACAATTTATCGGTAACAAGGGGTTGGCCATGATGAAGGCCATTCAGTTTATTCTTGACCGAAATTATTCTAAAGCCCGCGAACATTTTCAGAGAGTGCTCGTCATCTCTGATTTTCTGGAAAAGACGAAAGATTATGAGATCAATCCCGCATTGGCCAAAACAGTTAAAGAAGGAATCAAGTTTTGTGAACTCATGATTGCTTCCGGAAAAAAGGCAAATAATGGTGCGTCTGCAGTGTGTCCCAAAATCGAAAAGCAAATTAACTTTATTGAAAACGGCGGCAGCATGGTGGAATACGAGTCCTCAAAAATT
>JAJDAX010000042.1 GCA_029261615.1 Nitrospinaceae bacterium | reverse complement strand
GCCGGTGTGCTGTGCCTTGGCAAAGATCTTTACGTATCCGACACCAACAATCACCGGATTCTTAAGATCAATCTGGACACGGAAAAAACGGAAATATTTTTAAAATGATTTTTCAGCAATCGGGAGACAAACGCCAGTGATTGAAGCTATCCAGAATTTTGTTGTGTCCCTGCCACCTCTCCTTCAAGTGGCCCTCGGCGGTATCATCTCGATTGGCATATTATTCCTCGCCACTAAAATCGCCGACTGGAACGAGGGCAAGGATGAAAAGAAAAAATAACCCGTACGCGTATGGCCCAAGTGTAATCCCCCCGAAAAACCCCTTGAAATTGAGCATTGATACCCCCTTCCATTCCTGATTCATTCGGCGGTACAATGGGCTAAAGGGAGCCACACAAACATATTGGGAACGCGCTATGAAAAAAATCACATGTTCTTTCGTTCTGCTTTGCCTTCTTTTTCCTTCAACCTCGTTTGCCCAGGACCTCGGTGGTCTTGGTGAACTGGACGACAGCGGCGACCTTGAAATGGAGATCACCGGCAAGGTGGTCGACATCAAGTTAGACTCGCTTAAAGTAAAACCCGAAGGCCAGTGGCGACCCAAGGTGGGCGACCCGGTTCGCATCGTGATTGGGTCGGGAGTGGTGCGCGAGGTCACGGAAGATGGCATTATCGTTGACCTTCAAAATGGCGGCGCGGCGGTGAACATGGTCGCGGCAATCCGATCGCCCAAAGCTGAACTGGGCAATAGCCTGTCAAAGGTGGAAACGCCATCCGTTCCTGCGGCACCTCCGATTATTCAGGCAGCGCCACCTGTTCCTCCCAAACCCAAAGCACCTGAACCACCCAAATGGGCATCTCTTTCCGCTGACGAAAATTACAACATGGGCGCAAAATATTATCAGGGTAAAAAAGTCGCTCAGGACTACGGTCTGGCACTAGAGTGGTTCCAGCATGCGGTGGACAAGGGTCACATCGGGGCACTCAATGATATTGGGGTGATGCACGAACTGGGGCAAGGCGTTCCCAAAAACCCGGCGAAGGCTGTTGAATGGTACCGAAAAGCCATTGCCCAGAATTATGCGCTCGGGCATTACAATCTGGGTCGAGCTTACGAAACGGGGAATGGAATTGGAAAAGATTATTCGGAGGCGCTCAAATCCTACCGACGAGCTGCACGAATGGGAGAAAAAAACGCGCAGAACAAATTGAGCTCGCGCGGGCAACGCTGGTAATTTTTTAATACCAATTGCGACTTATTTTGGAAGTCATTCAGGGAGATCATTTTGCAATCGGACAACCGGGAACTACTCAAGCAAAAGATACTGGATGAAATTGAAGCACAGAAGCATCTAATCCTGAGCCTGACTGAAACATCCAAACCGGTAGCACCAGACAACGCCATCGGTCGCCTCACCCGTATGGAAGCGATCGTAAGCAAAGGGGTCAGCGAGTCGTCCCTGAATTCAGCACAGGTTAAATTGTCCAAACTGGAAACAGCGCTTGGAAAAATTGACGATCCGGAGTTTGGCATTTGCCTGCGCTGCGGGGAACCTATCCCCCACGGCAGGATCATGCTCTTGCCTGAAAGTACTTTGTGCGTCCCCTGTGTTGAGAAAAGTCAGAACGGGTAAATCGCGTACTATCTAAAATCGTTAAAAATATTATTTCTGTTGCGGCTTTACCTTAAAAAAATCAGCGTCCTTTATCGTGTCTGGCCCCACATCTCTTTTGTTTTTATCACTTGATTGAAGCAGGGGAATATTTTTGGAGCAGTGGATATACGCCTCCTCTACCTTCACCAACACCCAACGCTCAGGGGCTTTACCTTTATCTCCATTTTTCCCAATATCTTCCTGGCCAAATTTTTCAAATAGTTTTCCCACCTCTTCTTTATTTTTGATTTCAGCTTTTCCATTCACATGTAAACCACGGGTCGTCTTAAAAAAATCGACGAAGACCATTCCCACATGAGGGTTCTCGTGAATGTTTCCCAAACTGGCCAAAACTCCATTGCCTCTGAATTCCGGATATAAAAGGGTCTTTTCATCCAGCACCCGTACAAAACCCGGTACTCCGGTACGAATAGAGCAATCACATTCTCCTCTGGAATCCGAAGTGGCGATGAACACCATGGTTTGCCGGGAAATGAATTCCACCATAACCGGGTTGAGATGATCCAAGACCTGCTGCTCATAAAACGCGAGAGCACGCTCACGCGTCTTGAATTTTTCCTGAAGAATATGCTCTCCGTCCGAGCCGGGAATCGTCATCGAAATCCTGTTCACAACAAGCAGATATAGGCACCTGCTGATCTATAAAATTTATTTAAATGGTTAAGTGATCGTACGCCGGGCAGGCCCCTAAATCAAGATAAAGCCGTGATAAGGTTTACCTTGAGAATAAAAATAATCAGGTGACAGGTGCCGCTGGAGGTTTACGGAGTCCCCCTGCCGCAAGAATACGGATGATGGGAATTCCATGTGCACGACTGGCATTGGTTATTTCACGGTCGATGTCGTCGGTAATCACGGTACTGTAGGCGCTTCCGGCGTGGTAGTGCGAATAATAATCTCCGTCCTCGTTCACCTTGACCCATATCCCGGTAGTCTCAACCATTTTTCCTTCGGGCGACCGGCCCACACAGACAATTTCATTGTATTGCCTGTTCATCTCGTCCCGGGCGGTGACGGCCGCGATGCGATTGATGCAGAGTTGCAGTATTTCAGCGGGTGTCAGCATATCGCGCGATCTTGGATCGGTTCCGTAACTCGCAAATTCATCCAGCATATCGGTGGCCCGGTTCTTGATATTGAGATCCCGGTTGCCGGTCAACATGACGCACTCTTTGGGCACTTTAAGGATCAGACCAAAATCGGTGTAAGTGTCCGGAACCTGATCGCTGATGACACTGCAACTGATGACATCCGTTCGTAAAAGGTTTGGGTTGCGAAGGTATTCGCGGTAAGGCAGAAACCGGATCGACCCATCGGCACCAATCGCGTTGACCATTCTGCCTCCGTGCGGAACCTGCACACCGGCATAGTCGGCCTGCAACCGGGCAAAAACCGTGGCCAGTGTTGAGGCATCCTGATAGATTTTGACAGAGTTGCCCTGCAATCCATGAATGATGTACTGATAATTTCTCGGATCGTGATTAGCAGGGTCGGTAAAATTTCGCGGCGCCCAGGAATCCCGTTTGGCCAGATCGATCGCCAGAGGCAGCAGGTTTTTTAATTCCCTCTTCAATTCGTTTGACGGTCTGTTGATCCTCGGCGTGATGTGTACGCCCACATCGGTGACCGCCAAACCTTTGTCCAGAATTTTGACCAGCAGAATCCCGCGAATGTATTTTCTCCGCAGGGTTTTTTCATCGCGGTGCCGGACGCCTTTACCGTGGGCGCTTAGCGAAAGGGCTGCATCGATCTGTTGTCTCTTCAACGCCGTACATTGACGCAATTTTTCCACATAGTCTGCGCTCCTGCCCTCGGCAAGCTGAATTCCCTCTAATGCTTTTTCTGTGCTGGTCGGCATTTCCTTTTATCCTGGGATTATTTCTACAATCTATTTTTTTGGCTCCAACAACCGC
>JAJDAX010000041.1 GCA_029261615.1 Nitrospinaceae bacterium | reverse complement strand
CCGCATCACGAAAATGAAATCGCGCAGTCCTGCGGCTGCTCCGGTGAACCGTTCGTCAAAACCTGGCTGCACAATGGGTTCGTCAACATCAACCAGGAGAAGATGTCGAAATCGCTCGGCAACTTTTTCACCATCCGCGACCTGCTGGAGAAATTTCACCCGGAAGTGCTGCGCCTGTTCCTGTTGACCAATCACTACCGTGGCCCGATTGATTTCGCTGATTCCTATCTGGATGAATCCATCAAGATGCTCGACCGGTTTTATGAGCTTTACAGTTGGATGGAGAATCACCGCGATTTAACGGCAGTCCCCGCCGAACCAGACACCGAAGCCAAAATAAAGAAGCTGTTTGACGAGGCCATGGACGACGACTTCAATGCCGCAGCGGCGCTGGGCCACATGAATGACGAGTTACGCCGACTCAACAAACTGCGATCAGAAATCAAAACCAACTCCTCTGAATGGGCCGCATTCGACCGCGACGCAAAAGGGCTTCTCGCTGCCGGTCACCTGCTTGGTTTATTCCACCGCTCGGCTGCCGTTTATCGCAAAGAATCCATTACACTCAAAACGGGCGGAGAAGACCAGAACACTGAAAAAATTGATGCACTCGTCAAAGAACGCGAAGCCGCGCGCGCGGCCAAAAACTGGGCAGAGGCCGACCGCATTCGAGACGAACTTGATAAAATGAGTGTCGTTCTGGAAGATACCCCCAAAGGAACCATCTGGAAACTCAAATGACCGCCGCCGTTTTCACGGACATCTACCGCAAGTTCACCGAAGTCTACCAGCGCTCACTGGTGGAAGAGGATGACGCGCCGCAAATCCCTGAAAAAGTCATCCGCTGCGTCTGGAACGACCAACTCCTGAATACCAACCAACTTAAATCCACAAAAGGTCACGACATAGAAGTGGTATCGCCCGGTCACTGGAATTTTGGCGCGGGTCCAGATTTTAAAAACGCCGTGATCAAGATCGACGGACAAATTCAGGAAGGCGATGTCGAGTTGCATGTCTACGGCTGTGACTGGAAAGCCCACGGACATTCCGAGAACAACGACTACGACGGGGTCATCCTGCATGTCTTCCTTTGGCAAAACCGGAGCAGGAAACCCATTTCTCAAAACGAATCGCAATCGCGTCCGCATATCGCTGAGCTCGAACTCAAACAATATCTGAAGGACGGCCTGCTCAAACTTAACGAAGAACTGGATTTTGACAGCTACCCCCTGCTCAACCAGTTCAATACAGGATTGTGCCACGGCCCCCTGTCGCGCCTGACAACCGAGAAATTTGAAGATTTGCTCAATAACGCCGGAGACGCGCGGGTTCAGACCAAGATGAACCGCTTCCACGATCGAATTATCATAAACGGCTACGAACAGACGTTTTATGAAGGCATCGCTGAAGCCTTGGGCTACCCGTCCAATAAACAGCCGTTCAAAGAGTTGGCACAACGTGTGACGTGCCTGGAATTAACTGAATTAATTCCCCAAAAGGGCTCTCCTGCGGAAAAAGTCCTGCCACTTCAAGCGGTGTTGTTTGGTGTGTCCGGAATACTCGAAAACCGTTTTCCAGAGACATCAGAGCTTGAAGGCGAGAGTCTTCAATATGTAGAAACTCTTTTAAAGCTCTGGAAAAAGCATAAAAAACAATATTCCGACCGCATAATGGACCCTCGTGAATGGAAATTTGGCGGCATGCGTCCGGCCAATTTTCCGTACCGGCGTATCGCCGCTTTGTCCCATCTGGTGGTAAAACACAGCGGTTCAGGCCTGTTCGAGAATTTTATTAGTTTCATGAATACAATGGTTTCTATTTCCCAGACCAAAGGTTATAATGACCGCACCGGAAATAAGGCCGCCCAGTATTTTTTCCTGGAAGAAGACGATTTCTGGACCCGCTATTACACGGTGGGCGGAAAAAAACTTCAAGGAAATCAAAAGCTTATTGGCCCGGACCGGGCACGGGAGATTTTCGTCAACATTGCGATTCCCATTTGCCTGATCTATGCCAGGGCAAGCCGATCCCAACCCCTGGAGGCATATTTGCACCGGGGGTTTTCCACGCAGTCGTCTCTGGCCGATAACCAGTGGCTGCGGTTCGTGAAGCATTACATTCTGGGCGAAGAACAGCGCA
Source organism: Nitrospinaceae bacterium (assembly GCA_029261615.1). The sequence goes on along the minus strand of JAJDAX010000041.1, from coordinate 442 downwards.
TGCTGGACACGCTGAAAAGCGACCGGCACACCCAGGGACTCATGCAGGTCTATCAGGACTTCTGCACCAAAAACAATAACAATTGTCTACGTTGCCGGTTCCCGGAAATCGTGGATCAATACTTTTCATAAATCATAAAAAGTAGCTTAAAAAAATGGATCACTTAACTGCACTAGAAAATCAAAGTATTTACATCCTGCGCGAGGCCTATAAAAATTTTAAAAACCTCGCCATGCTCTGGTCGATCGGTAAAGACTCGACCGTCATGCTGTGGCTTGCCCGCAAGGCGTTTTACGGCCACTGCCCCATTCCGCTGGTACACATCGACACCAGTTACAAGATCCCGCAAATGATCGAGTACCGGGACCGTGTTGCCAAGGAATGGAACCTGAACCTCATCGTCGGGCAAAATAAAAAAGCACTCGACGAGGGCATGAACCAT
>JAJDAX010000040.1 GCA_029261615.1 Nitrospinaceae bacterium | reverse complement strand
GCTGTCATCTTTGTTTTGGCCGACTTGACATACATGGTTTCTGCCAGTGCCGGGACTGCACACAGTCCCATAATCAAAGCCGAGATACAGACTGTTTTGAGAAATCCTGAAGGTCTGATGCGCATCTTGATTTCCTGCAATGGAGGTTAGAAAATTATTCAACTATTTCAACTATAAGGTCTCCTTTACAAGCTACCCTTAAAAGGAGAGGCAGGTCAACCGCTTTTTAGGTGTTGTTTAAAGAGAGAGAAAACCCCGAAATAAACCTTTGAATATGCCGCAGTTATCGGGTGAGAGCCCGCCTTAATCGACCCCAGTCAAATGCCGAGCCGGGATCGTATTTGCAGGTAACGCCCTCTGTTGTTCCGGCTTGTACATGGGCGTGCCCCAGAATTCCCTCAAAGCGGGCAAAATTTTTCAAACGGTCGAGCGGGGTACGGCCCGATTTGGAATTGACCGGGACCTTGAGCCGAATTCTTGGTAGAAGCCGGTTGATTCCAAAACACAACCGAATCAATGTCTGGTACTGCGCTTCTGTGTAATCCCACATCCTGACAGTTCGTCCGTTAATTTTCCGACTGAAATATCCCCTCTTGCCATACGCCCTTGAAGCCACCGGGGCAAAGTCAGGTTGTCTGAGTTGTTTGCGCCGCGATGCCGGAAGCCTGAGTTTCCATCCCTTTTTATCTGCTAACTGGTATGCGTCCTGCTTCAACTTATACAAGCTGGATTCTGCGCTCAGGGCCTGCCAGGAAAGATTGGCCATTTCGACATGCACCGCACGTTCGTTGCCCAACCGGTCATCTGCAGGAGCGGTGTTGGTTTTCCAGTAAAGATCGCAGGTCTGGTAAAGAGTACCGTCGAGATCGAGATAGAAATGACTGCCTTTAAACGCGCTGTCTTCGAGTACTTCGTGGCAATGACGTGAGGTGTAGCACACGTCGTAATGCAGGACGAACTGGTAAACGTTCTGCTTCAGTTCTTCATAAGCGGCTTCGGGGTTTTTGAATTTATATTCCGAGGGAGAACGTGTGGGGGCATCATTAAGTTTATTATTGTGATGACGGAGTGTCTTGCGACCGCGCGGGTTGGGGCAAGTGAGCCCCCCGGATTGGTCCCAGCGCAGCACGGGGGCGCCAATGTCCGTTTCAATACCGCAGGCGACAATGGAGGTGTTTAAAGAAGAGGAGCCGGGTGTGCTCCGGTCGGTGTCAGCCGCCTTTCTGGTCATCGGCAGGCCGTCCCCAATGCAGTTTCTGGCGGAGGATCTGATAATAGTTTTTTCCTGGCACTTCAATAAAGTTGACTGGTTGGTCAGATGGTTTTAGTTCCAGGAGGTCGTCGGCCAAAAGATCGTATCCGGTTTGGCCATCGAGGGTGACGCGGATTTCCTCGTCAGTTGTCTGGTGAATCAGGATTGTGGCGTTACTCGGTATCACAATGGGCCGATTGGTCAGGGTGAAAGGACAAATGGGCGACAACACCAGAGCGTTCATGCTGGGATGTAAAATGGGTCCTCCAGCGGATAATGAGTAAGCTGTTGATCCCGTCGGTGTGCTCACGATAAGGCCGTCGGCGCGATAAGATGTCATATATTGATCGTTGACCTGTACTTCCAGGTTTACGATTCGGGCCAGAGTTCCTTTGTGGATTACCACATCGTTGAGAACACAGTCTTCAGTTATTACCAGACGGTTTCGGATCACCCGGGCCTGGAGCAGCATTCGAGGCTCGGTATGTGACTCTCCGTGGAACACTTTTTCCAGGGTGGGATACAGTTCTGCAAGTGAGACATCGGTTAAAAACCCCAGACTGCCCAGATTGATCGCGAGGATGGGTACCTGGGTAGGATGTGTGATCCGTGCTACCGAAAGCAGGGTGCCGTCTCCGCCCAATACGATGATCAGGTCAACATTTTTTGGAATGTCCTCCCGTGGGTGTGTTGCCGTTTCTTCAATTAACTCGGCGGTGTCGATGGGCATCAACACTTCACAGCCCCGCTTACGAAGCCAGGCGGCGAGTTCGATAAGAACTTCGCGTCCCAAAGTCGACTTGGGTTTGCAAAATATTCCGACGCGTTTGAAGGTTGCCATGGGGTCAGGGAGGTTTTAGTTTCAGGTAGCCTTTGCCGGGCTTTGAACTGGATAGATGATACCGGGAACCGGATGAAACGACCACTCCAAAAATGATGGTGCGAGGTTCTGGCGTCTCAAAAAGAAACGATTAGCATCGGAGTGCTAAAGGTTTCCGAAGTCCTGCGGTTTGATGTTGCTGATCCAGTTTTTCCACTGGTCTTTTTCCTCGGTGTTGTGCTTCGAGGTATCGGGGAGGTCGAGACTTTTGGCCGCTTCGATGACCGTCTCGTTGACGTAGATCGGTGCTTTTACCCTCAGTGCCAAGGCGATCGCATCACTTGGCCGTGAATCGATATTCAGTGTGTTGCCATTGTTCACCATATTGATGACAGCATAAAAGGTATTGTCCTTCAATTCGCTGACCAGTATATGATTGACTTCGCCTGACATGTCCGAGATGAGGTTTTTCATCAGGTCGTGTGTCATAGGCCTTGGGGTGGCGATCTTTTCAATTTCAAGGGCGATTGCATTGGCTTCGAAAAACCCTACCCAGATCGGGAGTGCCCGCTCACCGGACGAATCCTTCAAAATAATGATGGGCATGTTGGTCAACGGATCAAGCGTGAGCCCTTCTACTTTCATTTCAACCATAAAAAATTCCTGAAGCTGATACCGGGTGTGAATCGCGGCTGGCCCGGAATTACTAAGCCGCGGGTGAAATATTCTGAAACCCTCAGACTGAGCCAACCCGATAAAAAGAGTAAATAATTGAGGGGCCTGGATCCTTTTGGCAGGCTAAGAGGCCTTCCTTGCTCTCCTGATTATTCAGGATATAAGAGTAAGAAGATTTGTCAATCCCGCATTTCCCGGATCAGGAAGAGTTAAGGTTAACTGTCTTTTTCTTTCTTCAGTGTTTGGGTTACGAACTCGCGGAGTTTGACCTGCACGACTTCCGGAATTTCTTTTTCACTCAGGATTTTACTGGCAACTGTGGTGGTGGATTTATAGGTGTTCAGAAAGGAGATGCAGGGCGGGCAGTCCTTGAAATGTTCCTCCAGGGATTCCTGTACCCCGGTATCCAATGATCCATCAACGTAATCGTTGAGAAGTTCCAGACATTCCCGGCAACAAATCATTTTTTGGCTCCCCGCGTATCGAACTCTTCAAAATAGTTCGATAATTTTTTCCTTAAGAATAACCGTGCCCGATGCAGGCGGGACTTGACCGCCGGTATGGACAATTCAAGAACTTCGCCGACTTTTTCTGTCGAAAGTCCTTCCACATCACGCAATAAAAACACGACCTTTTCTTTTTCCGGCAGCTGGGCAACGGCTTTTTCGATGATCTCCTTGGTTTCGTTGGAGAACAGTAATGAATCCGTGCTATCGGACCAGTCGAGCAATTTATCCTGCTGGAATCCGCTATTGTTGAACGAAGGAAGCATATCGTCCAGCGAAACAAACTGGTCTTTTTTCTTTGTCCTCAGCTTCATATAAGAAGCGTTGAGGGTGATCCGGTAAACCCAGCTTGAGAAAGCGGATTTGCCCTGGAATGTGTGAATTTTCTTAAAAATACTCAGGAGGACTTCCTGAGCCACATCCTGGGCATCCATCTGATTGCGTGTCAGATTGAACGCTAACGCGTAAATTTTCCGCTGGTAGAGGAGGGCAATCTGGTCAAAAGCTTCCAGTTTGCCTTCTTTCATCTCCTTGACCAAACGGTCGTCGAGATCCTTTTCTTCCTTAGTCGGCATTCAGAATGGTCCTTTGAGGAAAACCGGATTCCCGTTTCGGGCTCCAATACCTCTTCCTAGATATGCCGTCGAGATCAGGCGGTTCGGAAGTTAGGATGCAAAAGGTTTCCCTAACGGTTCAACCTTACTGCAACCTGCGGCCATTTTTTTGCTAAAAACCGGTGCCATAGGCACGGAGTTTTTAAGCTGGGTCCGGTTACTAAACGGGTTTGAATCTTAACACCTCAAAACCCGTAGTCCAAATGAAATTAAATGTTTAACAAGGTATAGCCGTTATGCTACAATTGGCGATTAATTTACTTTTGCCTTATCTAAGTGCCTCTGAAAATGAGTTTTGGCCGCGAGGCCGCGAGCAGTATGTGGTTCTTGTCCAGCAAGTTTTTTGGCCAGGATATATGGGGTAATCAGAGGTCCTGTTAATAATTTGAGGAGCAGTTCCGCGATGAAATCAGGAATTATTGCAGTTTCCCTTACCCTTTGCGTATTATTGCTGACAGCAGGTCAGGTGGATGCCTCGGAACGCAAAAAATGGCGGTCTAAACGGCATAAACCGGAACCTGTTGCTCAAAAGGCGTCTGGGAAATCTAAAAGAGTGAAGTCGGGAATGGGGGCGTTTGAATCCCGTTTTGGTCGGGGCACCACCCAGTGGGGGGTTAATGGCGGCTTTGGCTATACGATTGATCTGCCCTCTACCAATTTTGGGGCACCGGATAGGACCAATATTGACTTTCTCTACCTGTTTCCTCATTTCAAGTATAATCTCACCGGGGTTATTGGCGATTCCTTTTACCGAGGGGCTTTGTACTGGGTAGCAGAGGCCGGCGCTATTTTCAGTGTCTCTGATTCGACCCGGGTTATTCGGAATCCTGTTACAGGAGCGGCAACGCTTACGACAACTGATACAGCACCTGCAGTTCAGTTTGGATTTGTCCCTGTACAGGTTGAGTACAAGTTTCTCGGGCCAACGCGTCGCTGGGCACCCACCATCATTGTCGGGGCCGGTTTTTCATACGGAGACTTTGATGATGGCTCTATCGAAATCAGTACGGACTTTGAATTTGTCCTCAACATTGGTGGCGGGATCGAGTATTTCCTCGAAGACAATAAGTCGGTTTCTGTTGGATATCGTCTCTACCATCTGTCAAACTCAGGCATTGAGAAGCCAAACATTGGATTGAACGCCCATTTATTTACGGTTGGGTACTCTTTCTAGAGGCCTGTTCAGTCCCGGATACATCGTAAACAGAATCGGGTTCCCTCCCTTTTCGTTTTTCACCCTTTTTAGGTGCCTCTGAAATTGACTTTGGGAAGCCAAAAGCCTGAGGCTGCGGGTTCCCTTCAATCAACACTGCAGAATGGTAAGAGGTTCCCTTAAGTGGTAACAAAGCCCGGAGCTCCAAAGATATCCCCTCAAAAGCCGAACCTCCTGGATAAAACATTCCGATATTTTGAATCTCTTGCACGTCAGCACGCCCTATTGGTGGTCGTGCTTTCTTTGGTTTTTGCGGGACTCGCTCTCTGGTTTACCGCTGAACAACTGACGTTCAAAACCAAACGCTCGGATCTGATATCGCGCGATCTGCCCTACGACATCCTTTATAAAAAATATCGCGAAGAGTTTGAAGACTTTGACGGCATGATCATCGTCGTCGAGAGCCAGAAACCAGATGCGATGAAAACCTTTGCGGTTGATCTGGTGAAAGAGCTGGAGAAATTTCGCTCCAGTTTCCACGAAATTTTTTACAAGGTCGACACCAGTTACTTTAAAAGCCGGGCTTTACTGTTCATGGACTTCGAGGATCTCGATGACCTGACCCAAAAACTCAGGGAACATCAGGACTTTTTACAAGAGGTCAACCAGGCACCCGGATTGAACTCGGTTCTGGTCAACATCAATCAGAGAATTTCCGAAGGGATGGTTGATTCCCTGATGATGGATTTTCTCGGTACCGGTGACGATGAAGAATCTGAAGAAGTGGACGATACGGCGGACCTGAGTCTGCTCATTTCCATTTTCAAACAGATCAATGCGCAACTTAAAGGCGAGGTCCCGTATAAATCTCCCTGGAAATCGTTTTTAACGGATCGACAGGAATCGCTTCAGGATGAAGGGTTTCTTGTGTCCGAAAACGGCAACCTGCTGTTTGTCCTGTTGAGCCCTAAAGAAACGCAGAACGATTTTACCGGATCAAAAAATGCGATTGAATCAATTCGGGGTGTTATTCGGGAGGTGCGTGAACGTCATCCTGAGGTCAATGTCGGGTTGACCGGCAGCGATGTGATTTCATCTGATGAAATGTACACCACCAAAAACGATGTTGAGCTCGCCTCAAAGATTGCGTTGGCGGGTGTGGCACTCCTGTTCATCATTGCGTTTCGTGGCGTAGTCAAACCGATCCTTGCGGTGGTGTCCCTGCTGGTCGCATTGGGTTGGTCGATGGGTTACACAACGCTGTCGGTGGGTCATCTCAACATTATGTCGGTGGTTTTCACGACAATCCTGATTGGTCTTGGAATCGATTTTGGCATCCACATTCTGGAGCGTTACCGGGAAGAACGAAGGCAGGGGGCGGATGTCCACGCATCGATGCTGGCCACTTTACGGGGCACAGGCCGAGGTAACCTGACAGGAGCTATTACAACCGCCATTGCATTCGGATCCATGGCATTCACCGATTTCATCGGCATCGCAGAGCTGGGCGTGATCGCCGCTGGAGGGATTCTCCTGTGCTGGCTCAGCATGGTCCTGCTATTGCCCGCTTTGGTTTGTATTGAAGAACGATGGCGTTCTCTAAGTTACACGATGCCAGATGCTCAGCCGCAAAAAGAAAGACTGCTGCGCAGTATTTTTAACCGGTATGGTGTGATCATCGCCGTGTCGGCCGTCATGATTGTCTGGGCGGTGTGGCGTACTCTTGGTCTGAGCTTCGATTACAATCTGCTCAACCTGCAGGCCAAGGGAACTGAGGCGGTCGAGTGGGAATTGAAAATCATCGAGAACGCCAAGCGCGCGACCTGGTACGTAGCCGTGATCTCCGACAGCGAAGATGAAGCGCTTCAGAAATACGAAGCCATCCGCAAGCTGCCTTCGGTCGGTAAAATCGACAGCATCTTCACGGTTCTTCCTGAAAAGCAGGATGAAAAAATAAAAATGATCAAGGAGCTCGCGGAAGAGTTGCCGGAATTTGTGGTTGCAAAGGACGACCAATCCTTTTCCCTGGAAGATTTCGATACCGCCATTAAAAACATTCGTTTCAAATTACGCAAAAAAGAGAAGAGCGGCAAACGCGACGATGTGTTTGAAGCGTCCCAATTGGTGGAGGAGATCCGAAAGAGTCTTGATGCGACCGATCCTGCCGTTGCGGCAAAACGGATGACGGCTTTTTCCAAAACCCTGTTTGAAGATTACCGACAAGTTGTCAGCGACCTTAATAAGTCGCTCAAGCCGGAACACATTCGGCTGGATTCCATGCCAGACCTTTTGAAAAAACGTTTCATTGGAAAAAACGGAAAACATTTGCTGCTGGTTTATCCCGGAATCAACATCTGGGAGCGGCCTCAAATGGAGCAGTTTCTTAAAGAGATGCGTGCGATTGATCCAGAGGTGACCGGCAACGCAGTGCATATGTTTGAGTCGAGCCGGTTGATGATCAACGGTTATATTCAAGGCGGGATCTACGCCATGATCGCGATCATCATTTATCTGCTGTGGTCTCTGCGCAGCGTGGCGTCTACCCTGCTGGTGCTCATTCCCACGTTGGTGGGTTCCTTCTGGACAGTGGGATTTATGGACCTGTTCGATGTGAGGTTCAATATGGCCAACCTGGTGATCCTGCCTTTGATCATCGGGATAGGA
>JAJDAX010000039.1 GCA_029261615.1 Nitrospinaceae bacterium | reverse complement strand
GCGACCACTTCACTTTGGTACTTTTCCTTTAGCCACTTAATGATGACCGAGGTGTCCAGTCCACCGGAATATGCAAGAACAATTTTATTCAACTTGGTTGGTTTCATAAATCCACTGCCTGAATATTTCTCTTAATAAGGTTATTAAAAAAGGATCAGTTGACCGGTAGCCTGACCCGGTGATTGACCAGAAGGCCGGCAGCTCCCCACAAAGGAGCCTGCTCATTAATGATTAAATGAACCGGAACCGATTTCATAAAATCCTTAAATTTATTTTTGTTTTGAAAGTTTTCCAAAAAGAGGGGTTGTTTCATTCTTTCCAAAATTTTTGGTGGAATACCACCCCCAATGTAAACTCCCCCTCTCGTCAGCAGTTGAAGCGCCATATCCCCGGCGACCGCTCCCAGAATCGAAACAAACCGGTCTACCGTCTGGCCACAAAGGCCAGCTTCTTCCGTACAACTTTTTTCCACTATTTCACTTGCCGTCAGCCCATCAAATTCCTCAGCCTTCTCTTTATTCCCCTCGGATGATTTTGACAATCGCAGGTAATATCTGTAGATGCGCTCCAACCCCTGACCAGACAACACATCCTCAATTGAAAGTGAAGTTTCACCCTCTTTTAAATTGGCGAACAGGTCAAACTCTTCCGAACAATTTGGAGCCAGACCGCATTGACCACCCTCTGTATCCAGGACCTGATAGCCACCGTCAATTTCGGGAATTAAAAAACCCTGCCCTAACCCTGTACCAGATGACATGACAGCCATCCGTCCATGGGGAACCGGCTCACCAGGTTGTAATGTGACAAGATCCGGCTCCTTTAGAAGAGGCAAACTGGCAGCCGTTGCGGCCAGATCATTGACAAGCAATACTTCTGAATAGCCAAACCGGGATTTCAGGGAAGTTGTATCCATTTCCCAGGAAGCGTTCGTCAATCGACATCGCCCGTCTGATACAGGCCCCGCTGCTCCGATGCATACCTTTTGAGGACGCGCCTCTTTACTTTTTAAAAATTCTTCCAGTGCGCCCTCGAAAGAATCAAAATCCTGAACAGAATAGCTCGAAGAATGCTCGAGCCTTAATTCTCCTGCTACCAATTCGAATAGACCAAAGTTAACTTTGGTTCCACCAATGTCACCAGCCAGGATCATTTAGGTATCTGCATTTACAGAAAAGATTCAATCCGGTCATCAAGTGCCGCCTGGTCTTTTGTGAATGACATCAAGGCCGATTGCGTCATTAGATCATCCATGCTCACTGTCTCGGGCCATTTACCTACATTCGGTATTTTTCCATGATCGCGGATCATATCCAGGTCTGATTGTGAAAAGCGATGAAATAAGGGTATATCTTTTCCTTCAAAAAACCCAACGAGCTGATCCCCTGTCATATTATCGAGTTCTGGTGTTGCCAACAATTGATCAACAGCACCCCTGAAAGTATCGCTCACCTCCCACAGAGTTTTACATTTAGCGCCCCACATCTGATCGAAATCAATGCCCGGTTCCGGATTGGCCTCCACCTGATTTTTAATATCTCCCGGTTCTCTTGATGAATCGACAAAATCCTGCATGGCCTTTGGTGGAATGGTTTGAACATCAACACCACAGAGAGCGGCAACCTGATCACCATTGCGGATACTGGCCGCAATCAACTTGGATTGAACAGCAGGGTTTTGCCCTCGAATCTCCAAAAGTGCCCGTTGTGTCGCCATGGTGACCTTTTCACCCACCATATTTCCGTTGCCCAGTTTGTTGTCCACTACCACCTGATTGAGTCTCCCCAGAAATACATTGACGAATTTCGGGTTTGATAAACGGGCCGCAAGATAATTCTGACGTGCTGAAAACCCCAAGGTAAAATTTATGGGCATTCCTTCTTTGGCCAGTTTTCGAACAGAGAGCAACCCCTCTGGAGTAAGCGGAATTTTGATGATAAAAAACTCAGGGCACACGCGCAGATAACGCCTGGCATAATGGAGAGTTGTTTCGAGGTCCCGAGCCATAGAAGGGTGCAATTCAACGCTCACCTTAACCCGAAATGCCTCCACCAGTCGAAGGGCTATCCGGCAATTAATGACAAAACCAACCTCAAGGAGAAGCTCTTCGCGACTCAATTGTCCTGCTTCATCTTTCAGTTTGGAAACTGTCTCAGAAATCACGTTATCCATCACCCCGCTTTGGACAACTTGATTGGCCAGCGTGTTGTTGGTCGTCAAAGCGGTTAATTCCTGCCGCCACACGGAACGGGCTAGCTCAAGGTCCCCTGTATCGATCCACAACTCCGACCCTTCTGCCTTGAGTGCCGCCAGCAAAGGTTCGCTTTTATAATTCTCGGAAGAAGTTTCCTCCTCTATCTTCTGGCAAGCCAGTTGATGGACAATCTCGTCCAGTTGTTCACTTGCAAGCCCCATGACGTTATTCCTTCCCGTAACCTGGTTTATTCAGAAGACGAAACATATTGCGTTTGTAAAACTCAACACCCGGTTGATCAAAAGGGTTAACACCCAAAAGATATCCGGACATAGCGATGGCCCTCTGGAAAAAGTAAAACAGGGCTCCGAGAGTCCTGGGTGACCTGTCTTTCAATTGCAGAGTCAGGTTTGG
>JAJDAX010000038.1 GCA_029261615.1 Nitrospinaceae bacterium | reverse complement strand
CTTGAACGCAAACAGGAAATTTTGCCTTATCTCTTAAACATGCGAAGCGAACTCAACATCCCCATACTTTACGTCAGTCACTCCCTCGACGAGGTATTGCAATTGGTCGACACGCTCGTCCTGTTGGAGAATGGTCGTTTGCAGGCGGCGGGTCCGGCTGCGGAGGTCCTTACCGAAATTTCTCCCGGACACCAACCGCCCTCATCGCTGGCAGGATCCCTTCTGGACACCACCGTTGAAGAGCACGAAGAGGAATTCAGTCTCACCCGACTGAAATTCGGCGAACAATCCCTGCACGTTCCAAAGCAAATATTGGACAAGGGGGCTCCCTTGCGCCTGCATGTTCTCGCGCGGGATGTCAGCCTTGTAACCGGTCCACGGGAAATCCAGACCAGTGTCTTGAATATTCTGGAGGGACGTGTGACCGCCATTGAAACGAAACAGCGGGAGGATCACTCGGTAGATGTTCTTCTGGACATTGGACAACCGCTGTTGGCGACAATCACAAAAAAATCACTCGCCTTACTAAAGCTAAAACCGGGGCAAACCGTGTTTGCACACATCAAGGCCCTGAGGATGATTCATTAGCTTGTGTTGAGAGGGGGAAATTTTATTCTTCCGTCTCACCAGGAGGGTTGCCCTCAGGCTTGGGCTTGTTCTTCAAATTGCTGAGCCGTGAGGTCATGATGGAGCGGATGCGTCTTATACCGGGATTATCCGGTGGGAGTTTCTTGTAAACGTCCTGAGTCAGGACGGAGACAACACAATCTTCCAGAGCGCGAACATTGGCGGTGCGGACACAATCAGAAATCAGCGCCATTTCACCAAAGACATCTTTCTCTTTGAGAACAGCCAATTCCTTCTTGTTGCCGTTGGCATCAACCTGAAAGACTTCTACTGTGCCTTCTTCGATTATAAAAGCACTGGTGCCGTGTGTTCCCTGCCGGATGATGTATTTCCCTTTGGAGATTTCACGTCTTATAAAGACCCCCATTGCCACTCCATAAATTCAGGCCCGAACAGACTAATGCACTAACCGCACCTTACTAATTTAAGGGAATTTTACTTGAAATTCAATGGATCAAAGGAAAGACCCTGATCCGGCCATTCCTCAGCCGCCCATTTCGCTTTCAATATTTGGATTGAGCTTGATCGCCATTTGATAATGTTTTTGCGCCGCGTCCTCGTTACCCACGAGCTCATTGATCATACATAAATTATAGTGGGCCTTGGCCAGTTTCGGGTTGATCCGCACCGCCTGGTTGAATGGCCCCAGAGCTTCCTGATAATTTTGCAGCTTGTAGTAGACATCTCCCAACTGAAAATGAATCTCCGCTTCCCGAGGCATCACCTTGGCCGCCATTTTCATGGGATCGACCGCATCCTCATAGCGCTTGGCCTTGATATAAACCATTCCCAACTGATACAAAGCCCGGCCTTCTCGGGGGTTTTTGGCCAACACCTGTTTTAGCTTGGCGATTTCAGAATCCACACCTCCCCCCCCACTAGCGGGTTTGGCCGCAGGCGGAACAGGTGAAGCAGGTTTAGCAGCTGGTGCTGGAGCAGGTGCTGGTGCCGCCTGAGGCGCAGTGGCTTGCTTTGCTGATTCCTGCTGTGCTTCTTGCAAGGCGGCCTGGGTTTCTTCCAATTCAGTTGTCAGGCTGGACACCTGCTCTTCCAACTGGGCACGCGCGCCCTTCAGAGCTTCTTCGGATTTTTGCAGTTTCTCAATTTCCTGATTCAGTTCCGTGTCGTGCACCGTGTCCTGCGCCGACTCCATAATCGCTTCTTCGAGCCGGGATTGCGATTCCTTTAACTGGTTTTTCAATTCCTCTTTTTCATTCTTGATTTTTTCCAGACTTTCGGCGGCTATTTCCAGCTCCTTCTGCAAGGCCTCTGCAGCACCGGATCCTTTGGCGGCTTCCTCTAACTGATTGCGTGCCGCCTTGATTTCCGCTTCCATCGTGGCTTTTTCGGTTTTAAAAGCCTCGCGATCCTGCTGCAGCTTTTCAATTTCTTTTTCCAGACCTTCGGCGGCCCCGGTGCCTTTTGCCGACTCTTTCCAAGCCTCATCAAGTTTCGTATTCAACTCGCGAATCTCTCGATCGTAATTTTCAATTTCCTTTTTGAATTCTTCTTCTTTCCTTTTCCAGGATTCCTGCTCTTTTTGCATAGCTTCAAGAGCACCCGCATTTTTAGCGGATTCCTTAAGAGCCTGTTCAGCCTGTTCATTAGCCGCCTCAACTTCAGCTTTTAATCGATCACGTTCTGTGGCATCGAGTTCTATCTGATTGGCGAGAACCAACAACTTGTCATTTTCATCACGAATTTCAGTTTCAAGCTTTTTCTTCTCTTCAGCCCACTCTTCCTGCCCCTTCTTCAAATCGTCCAGCTCACTGCGGAGCACATCAGCCGCTCCCGCTTCCTTGGCGGATTCGGTCAAGGCTTCTTCAAGTTTGCCCTGCACCTCCTCGACTTTTTCTTCAGCCGACTTTCGCTCAAGGTCCGCAAGCTCAACCTTCTTGTTCAGGTTGGTTCCTTCATCCAACAAATTACTTATCTGGGCTTCCAGTTCCTTGATCTTTTCTCCCAGACTTTTTTCCAACTCCTCCTGCTGGATCTTGTTGCTACTTTCAATCGCATCGAGCTTTGTTTTAAAGTCCTGTTCATCGGCACTGGCTTTATTCTTGAGTTCAGCCTCGGATTTCCTAAGCGCCTCGACTTCTTTCTGGATGGCGTCGCTGATTCCAGCCCCTTCGGCCGCCTGTTTTTGGGCCGCTTCCAGCTTGAATTGGATTTCTTTTAGTTCGGTTTCAAATTTTTCTCGGGCACTTTCCTTTTCTTCCAGGTGTTTCTGTTCGAGTTGTTTGTTTTCCAATTCCAGGCGGTCGCGCTCCAGCTGGATTCCTTCCTGCTGTGTCCGCAGTTCTTCTAGCTCTTTATGGATTTCGGTGTTAGCAGTCCCCTCGACGGCACCACTGAGATGCGCCAGCTCCACCTGTTCTTTCGCTTCACGCAACTGTTCTTCAAGATGCCGCCGCATATCTGTTTCAAACTGCAGATCCTGAGTCGCCTTGTAAATTTCTTCGGTACTGGCTTTTAGAGAGTGTTGCGCTTCTTCCAGCTTTTCAATCTCATCCTTGAGTTCGGTATCGGAAGCGCCGGTTTTTGATTTGAGGGCCAGAATTTTAAGCCGGTCTTCCAGTTTGCGTCGAAGATCTATCTCCGTCTGCAATTCACGGGTGAGCTTGTAAACATTTTCTGTTCTCTCGGAAAGCTGGTCTTCTGAGCGGCGGCGCTTGTTGATTTCATTTTCCATCTCGGCGCTGGAAACACCGCCACCACCACTCCCGTCACTCGATTTTGAAAGGGACTCAATTCGCGCCTGCGCATTGGCGAGTTGCTCCTCCAGGCTTTTCTGAGCCTTGACCGCTGTTTCCAATTCTTCTTTGGGAACAAAATTTCCCCCGACATCAAGAGTGCCCGATTTTATCTGCTCTTCCAGAGCCTCTCGAGCACTTATTTCTTCCTTGAGCTTTTTCTTGACAACTTCAAGCTCACGGGTGCGGTCCTTCACCGACTGCTGAAGGTTGGTCAGGACATCGGTAAGTGTTTGCGCAACGCCTTTGGGTGGATTCGCCATGTAAATTAAAAACCCGCTACAGAAACAGGGTTTACACCTGATAGTTTAAATCGCCCGAAAAGCCTGAGCTCAATAGCATAAG
>JAJDAX010000037.1 GCA_029261615.1 Nitrospinaceae bacterium | reverse complement strand
AGACCTCCACCAAGAAAAGGGAAGATGTCTTCGTTGTAACCGATGATGATATTGCCATTGCCGTTAGGAGTCCCATCGGTAGATCCTGAACCCGAGACCACTTGCAGGTTTAAATTAGTTAAAGTTAGTGTGCTCCCTGTGCGCGAAACACCGAACAGCAAATTCTCCAGGTCGGTCACATCCGCTTCAGTATCAGCGATTTCATTGGTCTGTTGTGTATTGACAGTTTGAATTCCCGATACGGCAGTTTGAAGGGCAGCAATATCCGCCTGTTGGGTTGCAAGAAAATTGATTATGGAAACCAGGTTCGGCTGGAGGCTGGAAACAAGTTGGAACAACTGAGTTGATACCAGTTCAACATTGGCGACCTGCGCTTCAAGTGCGGTCAATCTTTCTTCAACAGTTTGTGCCTGTGCGGGAATGGAAATATTGAGTGCGAGAAAAAATACAGCGGCTCTCATCATAAATAATTTCATGGCGGACTCCTCCCTTATATGAAACCCATGGGACATCAAAAATTGGAATTTAAAGATTCGCTCCCCCAAGCGCTATTGGGAAATTAAGGCAACCGTATCTTTTTGTCAATAAATGGAATCTACAAATTATTGGAAGGGGAATGGCGCTTGATTTAAAGACACTATTTACAAAGATTCCAGGTTTCGGGTGTGGGTGTTTCTAAAGCCTGTAATTTATGAAAATTCTTGTCTCGGAAATAAAAAAAACCCCCGGTCCAATTGGACCGGGGGTTTGATAAAACTTTATGGAGCCTGGGTTACATCATGCCGCCCATGCCACCCATTCCGCCCATACCACCCATGCCGCCGCCAGGAGGCATGCCGCCACCAGCGCCTTCATTTTCATCCGGGATGTCAGCGATGAGTGCTTCGGTTGTCAGGAGCAGTCCGGAAATACTGGATGCATTCTGCAACGCGGAACGGGATACTTTGGCAGGATCAATGATACCGGCTTTGATCATGTCAACATAATCATCGTTCTTGGCATCGTAGCCCTGGTTTCCTTTAAGTGCTTTTACTTTCTCCACGACAACAGTGCCTTCCTGTCCTGCATTGGCTGCGATCTGGCGGCAAGGCTCTTCCAATGCGCGCCGGATCAGTTTAATACCCAGCAGGTAGTCGTGATCGCCTTTGAGCTTGTCCAAAGCAGGCAGGGTACGAAGATACGCCACTCCACCACCAGGAACAATGCCTTCTTCAACGGCCGCGCGAGTTGCGTGCAGCGCGTCTTCAACGCGGGCTTTCTTTTCTTTCATTTCCGTTTCAGTTGCAGCGCCAACTTTAATGATGGCAACACCGCCGACCAGCTTGGCGAGACGTTCCTGCAGTTTTTCCCGATCGTAATCTGAAGAAGTCTCTTCAATCTGGGTGCGGATCTGTTTGACACGGGACTGAATCTCGGAAGGCTTGCCTTTACCATCGACGATGACGGTGTTTTCTTTGTCTACCGTCATGCGCTTGGCTCGACCGAGGTCATTCAGCGTAATATTTTCGAGGTTCACGCCGATGTCTTCGGTGATCACTTTACCGCCGGTGAGGATAGCGATGTCGTTGAGCATGTCCTTGCGACGGTCGCCAAAGCCAGGTGCTTTAACAGCACACACGTTCAGGGTGCCGCGCAATTTGTTGACTACCAGAGTCGCCAGTGCTTCGCCTTCGATATCTTCAGCGATGATCATCAGCGGCTTGCCAGCTTTAGCTACCTTTTCCAGAACCGGTAACAGGTCTTTCATGCTGGTGAGTTTTTTCTCGTTGAGCAGGATGTAAGCGTCTTCGCAAACAGCTTCCATGCGCTCGGCATCGGTGACAAAGTACGGAGAGAGGTAACCGCGGTCGAACTGCATGCCTTCTACGATTTCCAGAGCCGTTTCCATTCCCTTGGCTTCTTCAACCGTGATGACGCCGTCTTTACCAACCTTGTCCATGGCTTCGGAGATGATGTCGCCGATTGCCGTGTCGTGGTTGGCTGAGATGGTGCCGACCTGTGCGATTTCTTTCTTGTCTTTGGTAGGCTTGGCCTGCTTGTGGATTTCTTCAACAATAACTGCCACAGCGTCTTCGATGCCGCGTTTGATGTCCATCGGGTTAGCACCGGCGGTCACATTCTTGAGGCCTTCGCGAAAAATTGCCTGGGCCAGAACGGTTGCCGTGGTGGTGCCGTCGCCAGCATTGTCACTGGTTTTGGAAGCGACTTCATTTAACATCTGCGCGCCCATGTTCTCAAAAGCATCTTCCAGTTCGATTTCTTTAGCTACGGTCACGCCGTCTTTAGTGATGGTGGGCGAACCGAATTTCTTATCGATAACCACGTTTCGGCCTTTCGGTCCGAGGGTCAGCTTTACGGTGTTGGCCAGTTTATTTACGCCATCGAGAACTTTGTGCCGGGCTTCTTCGCTATATACAATCTGTTTTGCCATGTTAATGAGCTCCTTGCTAATGATGTAAAGTTTATGTTTTGTTTTGGGTGAAACGGGGCGGGCTCTACTCCACTACCGCCAGGATGTCGTCTTCACGCATCAACAGGAGATCATCTCCATCCAGTCTGATTTCTGTTCCACCATATTTGCTGTAAAGCACCTTGTCGCCAACTTTGACGTCAGGCTTGTGGCGCTTGCCGTCATCCGCGAGCTTGCCTTGGCCTACAGCCTTGACGCGACCTTCGATCGGTTTTTCCTTAGCCGAGTCGGGGATGATGATGCCACCCTTGCGTACTTCTTTTTCAAGGATCGGCTGGACCAGTATGCGGTCTTGCAACGGACGAATTTTCATAACCTTCCACTCCTTTATTAAATGGTGTTACACTTCAAAAATTAATAGAAAATAAACAAACCCACCTGTCCTGGCGGTCGAAATTGGCTGTTTTAATT
>JAJDAX010000036.1 GCA_029261615.1 Nitrospinaceae bacterium | reverse complement strand
ATCGTCTCGACGCTTTTTCCGGTGGCCGGGGTGAAAACCCTGCTAAGAACGGCCAAAGAATCCGTACCGCTCACGCGGATGACGTGCAGTCCCCCTTCTCCTGGAGGTGTGGCAATTGCGGTAATCGTGTCGGGCATAGTGACTTTGAGGTGTGTAGTAGAAAGTGCTGTTTGAAGGCTTTCAACAAGAATTGAAAAACCGCTCCATCTTACTCCACTTTACGGAGGCACATAAAATCAAAATTTCTCAGGTGAACTGGTCAAATCTCCTTGACCGCATAACAATTAAAGGCTTTTGGATTAAAAAGAAAAGGTAAATGTCGTTCCAACGACATTTGCTTTGTATAACGTTTTCGCCTGAAGTGTCCAATACATGTAATACAAACCCATCTTTACTCCAGGAAGAATCTTCTTAACGATCCCCACCTTAGCTCTGTTTTGATTGTAATCGTCCACATTGGTGTCATAGAAAAATTCGTTGGAAACGTAAATATCGAATGCCATTTGTTTAAGTTTAATACCCTTTTTTATGGTGATCCGTTCTCTAAGGCGGAGGCTGTCATTTCCGTCAATGCTCCTGAACTCCAGTCGGTTTCGAAGCGCGAATTGGAATCCGAATAAATCTATCTTTAGATGGGGGATTATTTCGAATCGGTTTTCTTCAGTCCAGGCGGTGAATAACTTGAGCTTCTGGTAGCGGTAATTAAACTCCAAATCGAAATATTTGGATTCGTGGAAGGTTAGCCCTGAGGTGAAATTGTATAGACCCAACCGACTCACATCACTTAGAAACCATTCTTCGCTTTTGAAATGGGCACTCAGGTTTTCATCAATTTTATGTTTTAAAATAAATTCGTTCCAATAACCAATATCATCTGCTCGCGCTTGATCATCGAGGCTGATAATTAAAAATCCTGCCAGAAGTAACCCCAATAAAACCCGATATTTAAAAATTTTCAAAATAAAAAAACCAGGAAATTAAAGCAAGGTTTGAAACCTTCGACCAAACATAAACATGACCCATACATAAATTTACTCCCCGTCGATGATGTCCGGTTCTACTTTCCAGACTCTCCAGCGGTGGGAGCTGTCCTTGATTGATATGAGCAGGCGTTTCAGAAATGGTTCGTCCGCTTCACCGTGCTCCATAATCAACCCGCAGGCCGGATCTCTTCCTGTCACTTGCGCGTAATACAGTGCGTGCCCGATACACTCGGCCCACTCGTCGGCAAAGCTGAACTCAACGGTGTAATCTTCTAACAGGCAATCCACGCGGGACCTGTCTGGCAAAGGGTATGATGTGACGCCGCCTTTTGCACGACACCACTCGTTTTCGTAGTCCGCTTTATGATGTAATCGTGTGGCAGAGGCAGTTGATGGGATCAGGATGGCAATGGCAAGAATCAGGATGAGCTTTTTCATTGAAGCTCCTAATGGGCTTGGTGTTTTGGATGAATTCAGCCTAATAAATCGGGGGTATGAAGTCAAGCGATCGGGTGGTTGGTTTTATCTGGATAGGTCATAACAAAATAATATTTGATAGTGCGCGTCTTTATTTAACTGCAACTTTGTTAAATCCCTCTGCTTCGCGTCCCCCTTTTCAAGTGGGAATACTGTATAGGCCCCAAAGCAAAGGAAAGATTAGGAGTTTATCCTAAACTAGTCGAAGGGCTCCGCTCAGAACGACACACGTATTTTTGCTTTTCTGTTGGCCGTGCGCCGAGCACTAATCTTTGGCTATTTTATAAATATAGTACTGCTGGGAGATGGTCAGGATGTTGTTGATGGTCCAGTAGATGACCAGTCCTGCGGGGAAGGTGATGAACAGGAAGGTGAACACGATCGGCATCATCATCATGATCTTGGCCTGCATCGGGTCCATCGCGGTCGGTGTCATTTTCTGCTGAAGGATCATGGTCGCGCCCATGATTACAGGGGTTACGAAGTAGGGGTCTTTTTCTGACAGGTCGGTGATCCACAGCATGAAGGGTGCGCCGCGTAGCTCAATCGAAAAGAACAGCGCGTGATACAAGGCGATGAACACCGGGATCTGCAATAGCATCGGCAGACAGCCGCCCATCGGGCTGACGTTGTGTTTGCGGTAGAGGTCCATCATCTCTTCCGTCATTTTCTGCCGGTCACCCTTGTGTCGTTCCTGAATAATTTTGACGTAGGGCTGAACCTTCTGCATGCCCTTCATCGATTTAAAACTTTTGTGTGTCAGCGGGAAGAACAGCAGTTTGATGACGAAGGTCAGAAAGATGATCGACCAGCCGTAATTGCCCGTGAGTCCGTAGAAAAAGTTGAGCGCCTTGAGGATGGGTTTCACCATGAAGGCAAACTTGTTACCGAACCAGCCGTAGTCGATCAGGCGCACCAGATGGTCGCCCGCATTTTCCAACAATTCCAATTCCTTGGTGCCGACATACACTCGTGAAATTGACGACGCACTGGATTGCGTAGATTCCATTTGCAAGCCGACGTAAACTTCTTTATCGCCGTGTTTTTCCACCACACCTGATTTGATGCCATCGACAGGCAACAGGGCGGCGGCGAAATATTTATTCTGGAACCCTGTCCACTTGAGATCGCCGGAGTGCACCACCCGGTCCTCAGTCATGTCACCTGGATGCGTCTCGACCCTTTCGTTATTGAGGAAAGTTGTCGGTCCGGAAAATATGATGTAGTCCGCCTGCGATTCCTTGGCGCCACCGAGACCAGGTCCCCACAGCATCCGGTATTGCAGGTTTTCACCAGCAAACACACGACCATCTATTTTGTTCTCTACCTTGAAAATGGGATTGCCCTTCTCAAACGTGTAGATGCGATCGACGGTGAGTCCGGTGGAATGTTTCAGATGAAAACTTACGATGACTTTTGAGTTGCCCTCATCAACGATTTGGGTCGGGGGCGCGTCGGTCTGGTAAATCGATTGCGCCAACGCCTTGTTCATCCCTGTGTGATCGGTCATCAGAGTCAGCGGGTAGATTTCGCCCTCTTCGTGGGGGGTAAGTTCGGCCGCTTGGCCCTTCATACTTTTCATGTGGAGGCTACCCACGGAATGGATTACCCCGCCGCGGTTTGACAGCGTATAGGTGAGAGCACCGCTGATCACCTCAATCGTTCGTTCCGGGATGTCCTGCACTGTAGGGGTTGGTGGTGTTGATGAGTGTTCTTCAGCAGTTTCTTCTTCGCCTTCAATCGTTTCCTGTTCGGTGTTGTTCGTTGAAGGAATCAACGATTCCAGAGGTGCTTCCTCAGCAGGCTCCTCAATTTTCGAAGGAATCGGCATGGCATCGTCTGCTGGCTTGAATTGTTTTTTCTCCAAGTCGGCAGGCGCTTCTGCAGTTTCTTCAATAGGTGCAGAATTGGGATCTACCTGGGGCGGTTGCGGCTGAACAACGGACATCAGCCATCCCCAGAGTACAAAAACTCCGAGCGAAAGGAGGCAGGCAATGAGCAGTCGGTTTTCCAAGCAGGTGTCTCCCTCGTCAGTTCACAGGATCGTACCCACCCTTATGGAAGGGGTGGCACTTTGATATACGGAGGAAGATCATCGGGATCGCGCGCCAGAACGGAAACCGGTCCAGCGCCTCCAGGGCAAACTGCGAACACGTGGGATTGAATCGGCAACACGGACCCATCAAAGGGGAAATGAAATAGCGATATCCTCGCACTGCGGTTTTCAGGATGGAATTCAGCATTGGGTTTTCTGGATTATCTTTAAATGTGCGCTCAATTCAGGACCCGGGCAAATGGGACAGGATACTGTGTTCAATTTCTCCAAACAGGGCCTTCACCACGGGTTTCCCGGAAACCACCACAATATCCATGCCGGATTCAAACCGGTCCTGGTTGCGGCGGAACACTTCCCGGATCTTCCTCTTGGCGCGGTTTCGCTCGACGGCGTTTCCTACCTTTTTGGATGCAATGATGCCCAGCCGTTTCCGGCCAGTGTCATTCGGGAGGAAAAACAGGATGCAAAGTTTATCGACGCGCCGTTTTCGCCCAAGGTCCATCACCCGTTTGAAATCGGGTCGGGCCAGAAGCCGGTTTTCCTTGGGAAAGGTTTGCTGCCCCATGGTTAAACCGTGAGGCTTTTGCGTCCTTTGCGGCGGCGGTTGGAGAGTACCCGGCGACCCGCGGCCGTGGCCATTCGGGATCGGAACCCATGTGTGCGCTTACGTTTTAGGTTATTCGGTTGAAAAGTTCGTTTCATGTTTAATAGGTATCAGTAAGGTGGGTTTGCACTGTTTTCCGGGCAAATCAAACGATTCCCGGGGCGAACCACGTTGAAGGTTGAAACAGGGATTATTCCATTGGACCCGGCACCTGTCAAGGGAGAAAACCTGTAAATTTAGGAGGTTACATCCCGCACCTCCACAGCACTTCCAAAAGGCCGTATTTTGGGGATTTCGCATTATCTCACTGAATTATTTTGACTTGAGTGGTTTTTCAGGTTTACAAACAGGAAATATCTGGTACCATCTAATTTACCCAAAAATAATGTAAATTTGGTTAAATTCTGTCCCAGGGGCAGGACATTACCATTTGCAGGAGAACGCGACCATGCGGCACAAAACGCGAAAGTGTTTGGTCTTCAACTACTTGACTATTATGAGCTTTTTGGTTCTGGTGGCGGCAGGGCCCGCACAGGCAGAACCCGAGGTGATGGCGGAACTGACCACAGGATCCGACATGTTGCCTCTTTACCGTGGCGACCTGAACGATTCTGAGAAGGCAATGCCCAAGGGAGAGGCGGAAAATCCCATGCAGGTGGCCGCCCGCTTACCGGGTCCTGAGGTGATTTCAAAACAGGTTACTTCTGCAGGACCTCCAACACAGCTCTTTTTTAATGAGGAACTGCCTCTTGTCACTCTGGGGGAATACATTCGTTCTGGATATTTGATCGATGAACACACCCCCTTTGGCTCGATCATTAGGAATGAAGGCTTCTGGACCCATGCGATCAACTTTGAAATAGTGGATCTCGACATTGGGACCAACAAGGGACTCAAGCCCGGCGATAAGATGTTGGCTTATGTGATCAACGAGAACTTCAATCAGGGTTACGAAACTGAAGTGCCTGTCCGGCACCCGCTTAAATCAGACCATCCTTACCTGAAAACACGGGAAGGCGGGGTTGCCAATGACATGTGGGATATGAAAATTGGCACTGGTGAAACCGGTGTCTGGAAGAAAAGATTCGATTGGTTTGACGAGTTGATGATTGCCAGAGGGGAAAACAGGGGCGATATGCTGCGCGTTGTCGGTATTCTTGAAGTCAAGGAAGTGGATGCTGGGAGAGCCCGTGCCGAGGTTCTCGAAATGATCGAAACCATTCCCCGTGGAGCGTTTGTTGCGCCTTATCCAAAAAACCTTCCTGCAATGCTGAGGGAAAATGCGCCTAGTCGTTCCAAAAACCTGTCAGGCGTAATTATGGAGAGCCGCGAAGGTTATTTAATGAGCAGTGAGCGGGATTTCGTATATATCGATCTTGGCAAAGGACAAAACTTGCGGCCGGGAGATCGCTTCAACATTATTGCGGCAGCCAAAGAAGAAAAAGACGTAAAACGGAGCCTCATCAACCACGTTGAAAAAATAGTTGATCCGGAGCCTCGCATGTCGATTGACCGCGTAATCGGTGATCTGGTGGTGGTCAAGGTGGGTGATAAATCTTCCACTGCGATGATCCTCGATGTTTCCGAGCCTATTTTGCCCGGCCACCGCATTCGCAGTAAACGCTGACCGGGTCAGCCTACCGTAATTTTCAGGAACCGCTTCTTGCCGACTTTGATCAGGCAGTTGCGGTCTCCTGAAATTTCATGGTTTTCATCGGTTACTTTCTCACCATCGATGGACACGGCGCCCTGCTTAATCATCCGCCTCGCATCTGAAGTGGTAGAGCACAACGCACTTTCCTTCAACACTTTCCAAACCGGCCAACTTTCACTTCCCCAGCCGGGAAACTCCGGAACCTCATCTGGAAGTTCTTTCTTCTTGAACACATTTTCAAATTCCTGAACCGCTTTATCCGCGACGTCTTCCGAATGGTATCGCGTTACCAGCTCGCGCCCCAGTTGCACCTTCGCTATTTTAGGATTGAGCGCACCGGAGCTGGCATCCTGTTTTAACTTCGCCAACTCCTCGGTCGATATCTCACTGAGCAATTCATAGTAACGCCACATCAGATCGTCTGAAATGGACATGATCTTGCCGAACATTTCACTGCCGGAGTCGAGTACCCCAATGCTGTTGTTCAGGCTCTTGCTCATTTTATTAACGCCGTCGGTGCCTTCCAGAAGCGGCATTGTCAGGATGTTTTGAGGGACTTGACCATGTGCGCGCTGCAGGTCACGGCCTACCAGCAAATTAAACTTTTGATCGGTCCCGCCCAGTTCCACGTCCGATTGCATCACGACCGAATCGTAGCCTTGAATCAGGGGATACAACAATTCGTGCAGGGAGATCGGCAGGTTGGCCGCCAGGCGTTTCTGGAAATCGTCGCGTTCAATCATACGAGCCACGGTGTACTTGGCGGCGAGGTTGATGAAGTCTACCGGAGTCAGCTTGTTCATCCATTCGCTGTTAAACATCACTATTGTCTTGTCGCGGTCGAGAATTTTAAAAACCTGCTCAAGATAAGTCTTGGCGTTTTCACTGACCTCTTCCGGCGTGAGGCTTTTGCGGGTTTCGGATTTTCCCGTAGGGTCGCCAATGATTCCGGTGAAATCGCCTACCAGGAACACAACCTCATGTCCCAACTCCTGAAAGTGCCGCATCTTGTGCAATAGCACCGTATGGCCCAGGTGCAGGTCCGGTGCTGTCGGATCAAACCCGGCCTTGATGCGCAGAGGTTTTCCCGTTTTGATAGACTTCTCCAAACGCGCGGTAAAATCCTTTTCGTCGATAACCTCGACGGCCCCGCGTTTGATGATCTCGATTTGTTCGTTTAAAGGTCGCATAAGTTTGTTTGGTTGAACAGGAATTGAACGCTATCATACCCCCCGGTAAACTGCAATTGAAGGCT
>JAJDAX010000035.1 GCA_029261615.1 Nitrospinaceae bacterium | reverse complement strand
CGTTTTATTTCGGCGGGACCAGCCTGCTGATCGTTGTTGGCGTTTCCCTGGATACCATGCAGCAGATTGAATCCCATCTCGTAATGCGTAATTACGACGGTTTTATGAAAAAAGGGAAAATCCGCGGACGCCGAGGTTGAGACCTCCGGGCAAGGGGAGGATTCGCGGTCGTCGAGGTTGAACATGAAGTTGATCCTGTTGGGACCTCCGGGTTCGGGAAAAGGTACACAAGCGGGTATGCTCCGGGATAAATTTAAAATCCCGCAGATCTCTACCGGAGACCTTTTGAGGTCGGCTGGTTCGGCTAAATCCGAGTTGGGGATCAAGGCCCAGGAGTTCATGGACAAAGGACATCTGGTTCCTGACGAGTTGGTCCTTGGTATGATCCGTGAACGATTGCAGAAAGAGGATTGCAAAGACGGTTATGTCCTCGACGGGTTTCCCCGGACTGTTTTGCAGGCTGAGAAGCTGGAAGAATTACTCGCATCAGTAGGCGAGAAGCTGGATAAAGTGGTTGACCTTGAAGTCAACCGGGAAGAGATAGTGGTCCGGTTGACTGGACGGAGAACCTGCCGAGGCTGCAATGCCATGTTTCACGAAACGTTGAAACCGGCCAAACAGCCAGGTGTTTGCGATCATTGTGGCGGCGAATTGTATCAGCGGGCTGACGACAATGAAGAGACGGTGATCAGCCGGCTCAAGGAATACGAAAACAAGACAGCACCACTAAAAGAATTTTACAGAAAGCAGGGGAATTTGAAATCAGCAAAAGGGAGTGGTTCCATGGATGACATTTTTGAACGTATCTGCTCCCTGGTATCCTGAGTATGTCAAAAGAAGAAGCGATTGAGGTTGAAGGAATAGTACTTGAGCCGCTTCCTAATGCGATGTTTAAGGTAGAGCTGGAAAACGGACACAAGGTATTGGCGCATATCTCCGGGAAGATGCGTCTTCATTTCATCAAAATTCTTCCCGGCGATAAAGTTAAGGTGCAACTGTCACCTTACGATTTGACGCGGGGACGCATAACGTACCGTTACAAGTAAGAAGAGGCAAGCTATGAAAGTTAGAGCATCGGTAAAAAAAATCTGTATCAAGTGTAAGGTGATCCGCCGTCGGGGTGTGGTGCGCGTGATTTGTGAAAACCCCAAGCACAAGCAACGTCAGGGGTAACGCTCGCGTCCCAAGTGACCATTGTGTCAACCAGCCAAGGCTGAGACGAACTGTTTAGAGGAGATTAACCAAAGTGGCCCGAATTTCAGGCATAGACATTCCCCGTGACAAGCGGGCTTATATTTCGCTGACTTATATTTACGGGATCGGGCTTACCAGTTCCGCGAAAATCCTGGAGCAGGCGAAGATCGACCTATCGACCCGGGTGAAGGACCTCACTGAAGATGAAGTGGCCCGTATCCGGCAGATCATCGATAAGGATTTTGAAGTCGAGGGAGATCTCAGGCGGAATACGAACATGAACATGAAACGTTTGATGGATATCGGGTGTTACCGGGGTTTGCGTCACCGCCGCGGTTTGCCGGCTCGCGGTCAACGTACACATACCAACGCCCGAACCCGCAAAGGTCCTCGCAAGACTGTGGGAGCAAAAAAGGGTAAGTAACAACTAAGACTCGAAGGGATAATTGATCTATGGCGGATAAAGGCAAGGCTGGAAAAAGCGGAAAGAAAAAAAGCAAGACAGCTCCCGAAACGGGCGTGGCTCATATTCGCGCGACCTTCAATAACACCATTGTGACCATCAGTGATTTGTCGGGAAACGTGGTGTCCTGGTCCAGCGCTGGAGCGCAAGGATTCAAAGGTTCGCGCAAGAGCACACCGTTTGCAGCGCAGGTTGCAGCTGAAAAAGCGGCTGTCAAAGCAAAGGATATGGGCATGCGAAAACTTGAGGTCCATGTTAAAGGACCAGGCGCAGGCCGCGAGTCCGCTATTCGATCCCTGCAGGCTTGCGGGATGGAGGTCTCTGTTATCCGGGACAAAACGCCTATTCCGCACAATGGTTGCCGACCGCGCAAGCGTCGACGCGTTTAAGGAAATATTGAACCCCGAAAGGGCGCTTCAAAGGATTGTTTCTGGCTACGAGCGGACCCAGGTTTAAGGGGGACGAGTTGCCGGGACAGGAAACTCTGATTTTTTAGAGATCTATTAAAAAAGTTTAGTCGAAACATTTATTTCTCAAGGGAGAATTATTTTGGCCAGATATACCGGTTCTGTTTGTAGGCTGTGCCGTCGCGAGGGCATCAAGCTCTTTCTTAAAGCCACGCGGTGCGAGACTCCGAAATGCGCGATTGACAAGCGCCCGTACCCGCCAGGTCAGCATGGCCAGACGAGGAGCCGGAGCAAACCGTCTGAATACGGTATTCAGCTCAGGGAAAAGCAGAAGGTACGCCGTATTTATGGCGTTCTGGAAGGCCAGTTTCGTAAATACTTTAAAACTGCCGACCGGCGAAAAGGGGTTACCGGCGAATTGTTGCTGCAACTTCTGGAGACCCGGCTGGATAACGTCGTGTATCGATTGGGACTTGCCGGATCTCGCAATGCAGCACGCCAACTGGTGAAGCATCGCTTTTTCACGGTTAATGGTCAACGCGTCAACATCCCTTCTTATATTGTGAAGCAGGGCGACACGATCGGGATGGCTAAAGGCAAGGGCGAAAAGGCTCCGATCAAATCTGCAGTCGAAGCAAACAAGGGGAAAACACTTCCGTCCTGGCTTGCTTTTGATGCGGATAAAATTGAAGGCCTTGTTCAAACAATGCCGGCGCGGGAAGACATCACGTTACCCATTCAGGAGCAGTTGATAGTCGAACTCTACTCAAGGTAATTGCCCTCAAGCGGGCGCAGTTTTTTGCAAGCCCGACTCTTTTAACGAATCAGGAAATACGACACACCACCACGCCTAGGAGACGCATCCATGATGCAGGGAATCGTTAAGCCCAAGCGGCTTGATTTCGATAAAAAATCCCGAACCGATTTTTACGGGAAGTTTGCCGCCGGACCATTCGAGCGGGGTTACGGCATCACCGTAGGAAATTCATTAAGACGAATGTTGTTATCGTCCATAGAAGGTGCTGCAGTTATCGGTGCCAAGTTCGAAGGCATCTATCACGAATTTTCTACCATCCCCGGTGTGATCGAGGATGTGAGTGAAATCATTCTCAATCTGAAACAGCTTCACCTTAAAATGGATGGGCAGGATGAAATCAAACGCCTCTACCTGAAAAAGAATGAAGCTGGAGAAGTGACCGGTAAGGATTTCAATTCCGACCCGGATGTGGTCATCATGAATCCCGACCATCACCTGGCGACGCTTGATACCGGCGGTAATCTGGAGATGGAAGTCATCGTGACACGGGGCCGTGGTTATGTTCCTGCGGACCGTCATGATCTGGCTAACGAATCGGTACAAATGATCCCGGTTGATGCGTTGTTTTCACCTATTCACAAGGTGAACTATCTCATCGAAAAAACCCGCGTCGGTCAGTCTACTGATTATGACCAGTTGGTCATGGAACTCTGGACAAACGGTGCTATTACACCGGAAGACTCCGTCGCTTACGCTGCCAAGATTGTCAAAGACCACATGCAGATTTTCATCAACTTTGATGAAGAGCCGGAACCGGCACAGCCGCAGGTCGATGAGAAAAAGCAAAAGACTCTCACTAACCTGTCCAAAAGCGTCGAAGAGCTGGAACTTTCCGTCCGCTCCTACAACTGTCTCAAGAATGCGAATATTCAAACCATCGCGGAACTGGTGCAAAAGGGTGATACGGAGATGCTCAAAACGCGGAACTTTGGCCGCAAATCTTTGAACGAGATTAAAGAAATACTGGAAGAAATGGGACTCGGACTCGGCATGAAGCTGGAGGAGGACGACCTCAAACAAATCGCAGCTCTGCGCAAGAAAAAGGAATTGGAGCCCGAGCCGGTGGAAAAATCCTGAAGCATTTTCGGGACTCCATCCATTGTCAACCTGAACTCAAGTTGTAACCGCTATGCGACACCTAAAATCTGGCAGGACACTGGGCCGTACTTCAGCCCACCGCAAGGCACTGTTTCGCAATATGGTCACCTCGCTGATCTCTCACGAACGCATTACCACCACGCTGGCCAAGGCGAAGGAACTGCGCAGCCATGCAGAAAAAACGATCACGCTTGGTAAGAAGGGCACCCTCCATGCTAAACGGAGAGCGTTGCGCGTGATTAAATCAAAAGAAGCGTTTCAGAAACTGTTCGGTCCCTTGTCGGAACGATACGCTGAACGCAATGGCGGGTACACGCGCATTATGAAACTGGGTAACCGGCGCGGGGATGATGCTCCAATGGCGATTATCGAACTGGTCGATCGCGAAGGCGATGCCCCGGTAGAAGAGCCGAAAAAGGGTAAAGGCAAAAAAGCCGAACCCAAAAAGGCCGAAGCCAAAAAGACGGAATCAAAAGATACAAAAGAGGCCAAGCCGAAAGCTAAAGCTAAGAAAAAGGAAGAGCCGAAGGAAGAAACTCCGGAAGCTGACTCCAAGGGCGAAGCCGCCGAGTAAAAAATTAAAAGTAGTTTCTAAAAATCCCCCGTGCCCTCAAAGGGTCGGGGGATTTTTTTTGTATTTAGAGCGAACCTCCGAAACCTGAGTTCCGTATTTGCATTTGGGTAGGTGGGCTTGTCGTGGTGGTAAAAATATTCTTGAACTAAAAGTTAAATCAATCTTAAAACCAAGGACTAAATTTTAGGGGAATTAATATCCCGAATATTTTTCAAGAAGCCTAAAAAAGCAAGTCGCCGGTCACATTTCTTGCAGAAACTGTCTTCGCTAGACTTTGGGGAATCCAAGTTAGAAATATGTTTTAAGGGGTAATTATTTGCAGACCTTTCTGGAAGTCCAAAGTAATCATGATCGTACGAATCAAAATCTGCGTCGCAAAAGTCACAAAGCACCAGCTTTTGTCCATAGATAGTAAAAAGGCTGTAAGTATGCTCACCTTTGGCCAATTCTTTCAGTTCTCTAGGTTCATGACCGCAGTCAAAGCACGGAGCAACCTTGCGCATTTCAAGGTTCTCATTGCAGATTGGGCATAGCATATAAATTCTCCTGTCTAACTTTATAATAGAGGAACAAAAATATAGTGGGTCAAATCTTTTCTTAGGGTCCTATGGTTAACCCTGTTTAATTCGCTTCAGGCTCTTGCAGGTGTGAATCGACTGCCCCGATGCCTAATTGCCGCTGTTTGGAAAGTAGGGTTGCCAATCACCAGACTTGGGTTCCGGCAGGGATGGATGGCGTTTGATGCGGTAGTTCGTGTTTTCCTTTACCCAGTCGAGCAGTTCGTCATATGACCGGAAGTGCTCGGTGAATCCGTATTCGTCGGCGGTGTATTCGCAGGATTCGATACTGTGTTCGCGGCAGATGTAGGGGCGGGTTTCGTAGATGCCACACTGGTTGTTTTCTGTCAGAAACTGACATCGCGAATCGACCATGATGTACCAGCTGTTGCGTTCGATATAAAACGAAACGCCTTTGTGAGCGATCTGCCACAACAGGGCTTCGTAGTCCTTGCGCGATTCCGGTTCATCGACTTCAAACGCGAAATAGGTGCAGCATTTCGCAGGCATGCAGAACTGGCATTGATCCCAGGGTTGTTTTATTTTTGCAGGCATGATGTCTTCCTTGGATTTTCAAAAGGGTTTCTTCGAGGACGATAGGATTGGATTCGGCAATTCGCTTCCCCAATTTGGTGAGACTATTTAATTCCAACTCTTGAACGGGGGAACTCATGGCCACTAGTAATTCTATTGGTCCCTTGAGTGAGTGATGCGGAGAATACTACAGCAACCGCTATGCTAATCTGCTCCACCTTCTTTGGCAAGTCCCCGTTTCCATGTTTTACAAAGGGTGTTGTTTATTTTACTCAAAGGGAGTGTATTTTTGGTATTTGAGATGTTGTTCTGAAACCACTTTTGCCTTCTAATAAAATTTAGGGGGAAGTGGGTGGATGATCCAAAAACTTCAAAAATATTTTGACGCTTCGGGGGTGGTGCTGCTTGTAAGCAACATCCTCCCCTTACTATGCGTGCTTTTTTTGGACTGGCAGGTGTTTTTCCT
>JAJDAX010000034.1 GCA_029261615.1 Nitrospinaceae bacterium | reverse complement strand
AAATTTTCACCGAATGGAAATCGGTGTATGTCGATTTCAGCGGCAAACTGCAAAAAGCCCAGATCGACGCTTAGCAGCGGGCAACAGGCTGACCTGTGTTGCGCTTCCAGTGTTTCATGAGCGCATGACGATATGTTCCCGGTTTGCCTGAGGGCCCAGTTCGACTCCTAAGCGGAGGGCTAATGCTTGGCATGACCATTCGACATATTTTGTCATTCTGAAAAATCCAAAGGGAGAGGAAGGCTTTCGCCTTTGCTTTGGATTTTTGAGGGATGCAATGGTCTCTCATCGAAAAGGAGGAATATTGAAACCTCTCGCAAAATATTCAAGAACAGCTAATCGCGTTCTTGAATGGTGGCGGTGGTTGGGTTATAGTCGAAACCGGTTCTGCTCTGGACCTCGTTTTATTTTCCCACCTGAGGAGGCTCCCCATTCTCCAGTTTTCTGTTCTAGGCAGCGGCAGTAAAGGCAATTGTGTCTACATTGAAAATGACAGTCATCGCATCCTTCTGGATGCCGGCTTGAGTGTGCGTTCACTCAAAGAACGTATGCAAATGATCGGGCGTGATCTTGCGGATGTGTCGGCGGTGTTTTTTACGCATGAACACAGTGATCATATTCGGGGTGCCGGGATGCTGGCTAAAAAATACAACATGCCGCTGTACGGCACGCGCGGGACGCTCGCCAAAATTGAACACAACCTGCCGTCAGATGCCAACTGGCATTCGATTGAACGCGAAGATGAAGTGTGCCTCGGCAACTTGAAAGTGGAATCGTATCCAACACCGCACGACGGAGTGGAGTCCGTGGCGTTTGTTGTGCGCTATGGCGATCGCCGTCTTGGGCATGCCACCGATCTTGGCTGCGTCGACATGATGGTGCTTGAAAAGATGCGGGGTTGCGATGCCTTGCTGGTGGAATCGAATCATGATCCGGAAATGCTGAAGGCCGGGCCTTATCCCTGGTCGCTCAAACAACGTGTGGGCGGCGATCGCGGACATTTGTCGAATGAGGCCTGTGCCGGGCTTTTGAATCAGGTGAAGCATGATGAATTGCAGACGGTCGTTCTGATGCATCTGAGCGGGGTCAACAATCATCCCGATATCGTGCGCCGCCACGCCACTGGCGCGCTTGCCGGATCGCGTGCCAATCTACACATCTCGAAGCAGGATCAACCCACCCCCCTCATTCCTCTCATCTAATATCGTGGATCAGGATAGAAGCCTCGGTGCATGGATGGGCAACGCCATTGGTGATGCGCTGGGACAGGCCGCCAAGGGACTCAAACCCGAAGCCATAAAACAGTTGTACAAACGCATGAACCAGTTCCAGGATGTTCGTTCGTTTATTGGTCGGGGAGTTAAAACTTATCGCATGCAGGGGTTGTATGGATGCCCGACCCAGATGGCGCTGGCACTCGGTGAAAGTTTGATTGTAAACAAGGGGCTGGATGAAGCTGCGTTTGGTGATTTATTAGTGCGCATGTCGCTGGCGGGACCAGAGGGTTATTTCGGTGTGTTCCGTAGGCCTGAAGGTGTTTTTGCACGCTCCGTGATGGAGTTCCCCAATCGCAAGGATCCAGAAGAGGCAGATTGGAACACGACTTTCGGTAGTTTCTTTCCGCTTGGAATAACGACAGCTCTTTTTTACGGACGGGATTCGGCAACTTTCCAAAAAACGGTGGTCAGAAGTGCGAGCATGATGAGTTCTCATCCCTGGGAAATTTCGGCAACTGCGGTAAGTGGATTTATCACCTTGAACTTGGGCGGCTTGAAAGTTGAGCAAGGAGCTTCTGTATTAACCGGTGCCAAATCGCTGATTGAAAAATCTGCACAGTGGGCCGAAGCCATTGAGCAACAGTGTCCCGGGTTGGATGAAGGGGCAGGTTCGTCGAACGCGGTAAGTAAAACTCTGGCAATCCTTGCAGAGCGTGTTGAATCTTCAAACGCGAAAGAGCTGGAAGCCTGGATACTGGAAAATGCCAATGAATATTTGAGACAACCGCTTAGTCATACAACGCAAGGGCAGACCTTGACTCTATTGCCGCAGGCGTTGGTGCAGGTGCTGGTGCAGCCACAAGGTTTTGATGAAACGTTAGAGCGCACCGCATTGATGGGACGGGAGGCGGCCAAGTTGTGCGCGCTGACCGGTGCTTTTGCAGGTGCGCTTTACGGAGTGAGTGGTATCGGCAAGGAACTGAACGCTGGTCTGGTGAACTTAAAAGAAATTAAAAGTCGCGGAGAAGCACTGGCGCGTCGGCGTTTTTCTGGAAAGGGCAAAGATCTCATTGATATGGAAATGGGGCTGACCCGAAAAGAAGCCGAGGAAAATAAAAAATATGTTCCCAAAGCTCCAAAGAAGCCGCCGGGAGACCAACCGATTTCAAAACATCAGATTTTTGAGGATATGGGAGTCGAATGGGAACACGATCCTCTTATGGAAATTCGCGATAATCCCAGATTGCGAAGAGAGTTTGATCGCGACAAGTCAAAAAAGAAAAAAGAACGTCGACAGGGGCTTCAATAGGAATAGATTTTTTTTTACTTCAGATGCATTGACCGCGCAACAGGATATCAGGCCCTTTCCTACCGAATGGATAATGGTATTTCCCTCTCCTTTGGTCATTTGACCCTTTTTAAGTGAATAGTTTTTACTGAAAACTACGGATGATAGATATTCCGAATAGGGAAAAAGCTTGGATTGAGATGTGATTTTTTTTTGCCTTTATTAAGGAGAAAGTGAGGAATCATTTAGAGAAAATTTATAAACTATTGTTTTTAAAAGAGTTGTGTTGTCTGGCAGATGTTGCATAAAAAAAGAACGCTGTTAGACTGAGGTTTGAGAACACAGAGGAAAGTTTTCCAGCGTTCCCTAATCCTTTAAGGTCAGAATGCCCAGGCATTCCCTTTCCTCCGGATAATCCAGTAAGAGGTTTTCATGGTTGAAGAGCGGGATATTCTAAATTCGACAATATTGATTGTGGACGATGAACCAGCCAACGGAACAATGTTGGAAATGGTTTTGAATCGTGAAGGGTTTACCCAAATCCAAACCACCACATCGTCCCGTCAATCCGTTGCTATTTATAAAGAGATACGCCCTGATTTAATCCTGCTTGATTTGAGAATGCCCGACATGGACGGGTTTGATGTTCTGGCAGCTATTAAGGAAATTGAAAAAGACTATTACCCTCCTGTCATCATCCTGACTGCAGAGTCGGACCCCAATATTCGGATCAAGGCGCTCAAGGCTGGTGCCAAGGACTTTTTGTCAAAGCCGCTTGATCTTTCAGAGGTGGTATGCCGCTGTCGTAACCTTCTGGAAATGCAGTTGCTCAATAATCAGTTGATAGAGAAGAAGGACCGGATGCAACAGATGGTTCGCGATCGTACTGCTGAGTTATGGACGGCCAATGCGTTGTTACGTGAGGAAATCGCAGAGCGAGAAGAAATTCAGACCTGGCTGGAGAAACAAAATGAGCTTTTAGAGATGATCGGTCAAGGCGTTTCCCTGACGGATTGTATCGACCGCATTCGCCAGTTTTGGAAAACATTTTCGGAGTCTTCTTCCTGTGTTCATTTATTAAATAACAGGACCAAAGTTTTTCGAGTTGGCTACAACTGGGGTCTGTCTGAAGAGTTCATAAACAAGTTGGAAGATCTGTCGTTGCGAGGCGAGTCTTCATCATTCCATCTTGCAGTTGAGCGGGATGAGACGGTGGTGGACATATTTCCGGAGCCGGATGAATTTGAGGCTGAGTATTCCCATTTGGTCATTGATGAGGGTTATGCGGCCGTTTGGTCGACTCCAATCAAGGGTAGAGAAAACCGGATTTTGGGAGCCCTGGATTTATATTTTGACCATCCACGCAGCCCGGAAAAAATTGATAAGGCCTGGGTCCACCTGATTTCTCAACTGGCCGGCATAGTTTTGGAAAGGACTCGCGCTGAAGAAAAACTAAGCCTTGTTCACGGCCAACTCATTCATTCAGAAAAACTCTCGGCAATGGGGAAATTGTCTGCCTCCATTTCCCACGAATTCAATAACCCTATTCTTGGGATCCGAAATGTACTGGAACAGGTTTCAAGAGAGAGGGTGCTGGATGAGGGCTTGCAGGAATTATCCCTGCTTGCGATTGATGAGTGTTCTCGGGTAATGAAACTGGCGACCCAATTGCGAGATTTTTTCAAACCCTCTACCGGTGTGGCCGAAGCGATCACAGTGGAAAAATCTGTTGAAGACATGGTGTTGCTCCAAAGTAACGATCTGGTGAAGAGGGGCATTCTGCTGGACCGGTATTACGAATCGGAACTTCCAAAGGTGTTCGCTGTTGAGGATCAGATCAAGCAAGTGGTACTCAACTTAATACAAAACGCAGGAGAAGCGCTTCCTGAAAAGGGCGGCAAAATTGGAGTTCGTTTAAAAAAATCGGGATCCTTTGTTCTCTTGCAGGTGGAAGACAATGGTCCCGGAATTCCTCCAGAAATTCAGAATCAGATTTATGAACCCTTCTTCACTACCAAAAAGGATGAAGTGAAGGGGACTGGACTTGGTTTGTCTGTGTCATATGGGATCGTGAACAACCATGGCGGGCATATCGAATTTGAAAATGCTGAGGGAGGGGGGGCTTTGTTTTCGGTCTACCTTCCGATTCAGAGGGAAAAGCAGCCTGAAATGATTGAAACTTTTACCCGGATTGAAAGGTCTTCTGTATGAATGTGACTGGGAAAGTAATCCTTGTAGATGATGAGGTGTTGGTCCGGCGGGCCTACCAGAATGATCTCAAGAATAACGGGTTTGAGGTGAAGGCGTTTGAAAGTGCGGAAAAAGCACTCGCTGAAATCACTATGGACTGGCCCGGGATCATCATCACAGATGTGGTCATGCCCAAAATGGACGGTCTCGATTTTTTGAAACGTATCAAGGCAATTGATGAAGACCTTCCTGTAATCCTCATGACGGGGCGCGGGGATATTCCTATGGCGGTACAGGCGGTTCGCCGTGGAGCCTTCGAGTTTCTGGAAAAGCCGTTTCCAACCGAAGCTTTGATGGGTGCGGTGCATCAGGCCATTGAAAAACGCAAGTTAATCATGGAAATCAG
This sequence comes from Nitrospinaceae bacterium, assembly GCA_029261615.1. The sequence goes on along the minus strand of JAJDAX010000034.1, from coordinate 744 downwards.
GACGCTCAGGGCCATGATCGAAGATCAATCTAGCCTGGAGACGAGGATCATTGGGAATTCACCTCTCATTCAGAGATTACGCGAGGTGGTGCGGGGAGTTGCCGAGACCAATTCTGATATTTTGATTGAAGGGGAGACCGGCACCGGTAAGGACCTCGTGGCGCGATGCTTGCACGATTTCAGTTCGCGCCGCAAATATCCTTTTGTGGCGATCAATTGCGGTGCGCTGCCGGAAACCATAATTGAAAGTGAATTGTTTGGCCATGAGGCCGGGTCCTTTACAGGGGCTGATCGCCGCCGAATCGGGAAATTTGAATTTGCCCATAAGGGAACTGTCTATCTTGATGAAATTGAAAGCATGCCGCTTCATTTGCAGGTCAAGCTGTTGCGGGTTTTGCAGGAGCGGGTGGTCGAGCGTGTAGGTTCCAACGAACCGGTCCCAGTCGATGTGCGTATCATTGCAGCGACCAAAGACGACCTGAAACGGGCATCGGATGAAGGTCGCTTCCGCAAAGATCTTTATTTCCGCCTAAATGTAATTCAAATTCCCCTGCCTCCCCTTCGCAAACGGGTGGAAGATATTCACCTGATGTTCCATCACTTTGCGCAGCAGGCGGGTGCCCGGACTCAATTAGAGGTGACCACACCCTCAGTCAGTTATTTGGATGAATTAAAGTCCCGTAACTGGGACGGCAATATTCGGGAACTGAAAAATGAAGCCGAGCGTTTTGTGCTGGAACAAAG